>JAGPUY010000431.1 GCA_018067265.1 Oceanihabitans sp.
TGATTCTAAATTAAAAAAGCAACTTTAATGGTTTGGTATGCAAGAAAATCAAGTGACGATGGAAAAGGGATGAATAAAGGAATTCTTTTCAATGAAGGAGAACATTATTCTAGAACTGTAGAACATGCAAAGAAACATATAGAATCATTAGGACTAGTTTGGAAAGAAGAACTAAAAACTATCGACACAAAAGATGAATGGTTCTACTTTACAGATTGGGAAGAATTAGATGAAGAAGAATTTTATGATTTTGATGGCAACGCATATAAACTTTGCCAAAACTGCAAAGGAGTAGTTAAAGTAATAGTCGAAATCAATCTTTGCGAAAAATGTAAAACCTATATTTAAACACCCATAACAATAAATCCCAACCAACTCCCAAAGCTCCACCATTTCTTCCCCACGCCAATTTTGATCGCGTTTGGTTTTATCGGAGGCACCTTTTACTTTTCGTTTTAGGCAGTTTTCTAATTTAAAACGTCCGCCTTCTGCAAGTTCTTTTTCTATTGGATGTGTTTCTGTAGCATTGGTTATTTCTGCTAAATTAGAGAATATAATAACGAGTTTCCCATCAGGTAATAATCGTTTTTTAGCTTCCTCAAAAAATTCTGGAAACAGATTCTCGTTATAATAAATAGCTTCGTCGTTAGTATCCATTTCTTGAGATGCTGGCAACCAAGGCGGATTAAAAACTATCAATTCCGTTTGCTTTTCAAACTTCCCAAAAAGCGGTGCGAAATCCAGATCTATTTTTCTAGATAACTTGGTATCTCCTAAAGTTTCTGTAAGTCCGACAATAGCATTCGGGTTCGTATCCGTTCCAAACACTTTTTGAAAACCGTGTTTCACCATTTGAAAGGACAAAACACCAGAACCAATACCAACATCTATTGCCGATTTTTTTGGTCCTTCGTAACGTTTCAGCCAATTATCGAATAAAATTAAATGATCAAATCGCGTTGGGAAATATACCCCATAATACGGATGAATTTTATTTCGTAATACCGGAAGTGTAATGCCGTTAAGGTTCCATTGCCAAGCACTATTTAATCCTTGTACTTTAGTAAATGGTAATAAAAAGCTCTTGTTTTCTGGATACAGCTTTTCTAACCAACCAATAGAAGGCGCTTTTTTTACGGCTAGTTGATGCTCTTCAATTTTGATATAAATAAGACTAGATAGTTCTCTAAACGCAGCACGATATGCACGTTGCTCTGTAAAAGAATCTCCAGGGAATTTCTCTTTAAGATGCATTTGCAACTCTTTAAGCAACTGTAATCCGTTACTATAAAATTCTGTAATCATTATAGGTTTACCAGCTTCCAAACCTCTAATAGTACGTTTAACATTTATAGAGCGATTAAATTGTGGTAACGGTTGCTCTGGTAAAAAAGGCGCTGGTTTGTTTATAATTATATCAGAAATCATAGTTTGTATTGTGTTAAATGGAATTGCAGACGAATGACGTTGCAAGTCGTAATAATAAAATAATCGATAGTATTTACGTAATAGCAATGTGATTTAAACACTTTTTAGCTGTAAATAATTCTGCAACAAAGGTACTTTTTTAAAAGCCATTATAAATAGGAATAATAAAGTATTATCGTTTCGCACCTAAACCATAAATTAAAATTATTTTCATCTAATTATTGCCTCTAAAAGAACTAGATAATTCCTTAAATTAGCATCACCCAATAAATCCGTCGCATGCTAAACACAATTAAAAACTGGTTTAATTTCGAAATTGTTGCTTTAAAAAAACTCAACGGTTACGATAATGTCAATTATTTATTAAAAACCACTTCCGATACCTACATTTTTAAAACCTATACCTTTACGGAAGACATGTTGGCTTTAATTAAAGCGGAAAACAGCGTTTTAAATGCGCTAGACGAGAACGCATCTTTCCCTAAACCTATTCCTTTTCTTACGGATGAATACCTGAAAATTACAGAAATTAATGGCGTAAAAACCATCTGCAGACTATTAACCTTTTTAGATGGTACGTTTTTGGGAGATGCTGCACACACACCAGAATTAATCACCTCTATTGGAAGGTTCACCGCAACAATGGATCTGCAGCTTTTAAAACTAAACAATTACGTTTTAAAAGCGAGACAATGGGAATGGGATTTGCAATACCTGAATCTCAATAAAAAATATATTACCGATATAGATGGTGCTAGCGATAGAAACCTAGTTTCTTATTTCTTTCAGCAATATGCATTTCACGTAACTCCTATACTCCCTGAATTACGAAAATCGGTGATTCATAACGATGTTAATGAGTGGAATGTTTTAGTAAAAGATAATGCTATTTCCGGATTAATAGATTTTGGGGATTTAGCACATTCCCCATTAATTAACGAAGTTGCCATTGCGATAACCTATGCTTGTTATGATAAAGAAGCTCCTTTAACATGGGCAATCCATTTTATAAAAGGCTACCATAAAATCCTTCCTTTAGAACCAAAAGAATTAGACATTCTATATTATCTTATTGCTGGCAGATTATGCACGAGTGTTTGTAATTCGGCACACGCAAAAAAAGCAGATCCCGAAAACAGCTATGCTTCTGTTAGTGAAAAAAATGCATGGTGCATGCTTTATACTTGGCTAAAAATAAATCCGATTCATGCTAAAAACGAATTTTATAAAGCTGCAGGTTTTAAAGTGGAAACCACAAAAGCAATAAGCGATTTAATAACTGAACGTCATAGATTAACAAGCCCGATATTATCGTTAAGTTACGATAATCCTCTTTACATGAAAGGATCGGCTTTTCAATATATGTATGACGCCTACGGAAATACTTTTTTGGACGCGTATAATAACATTCCGCATATTGGTCATGCACATCCTGAAATCACAAAAATAGCATCCCAACAAATTGGTACATTAAACACAAACACGAGATACTTATTTGATGCTTTTCCGGAATATGCCGAAGCATTACTTTCTAAATTCCCGGAGACATTAGACACTGTTTTCTTTGTTAATTCCGGGAGTGCCGCAAGTGATTTAGCCATCCGACTTGCAAATGCCTATACCCAACAAAATACCATAATGGTTATGGAACATGGCTATCATGGCAACACACAAATGGCTATCGATATTAGCCATTATAAGTATGCGAATAAAAAAGGACAAGGCGAAAAAAACCATATTATTAAAACCGAAATTCCGGATACATACAGAGGAATATACACCAATAATGATGGAACTGCTGGTAAAGCATATGCCAAAGATGCGATTGCACAAATTGAAAATAGCGATTCTAAAATTTCGGCATTTATCACAGAACCTGTAATAGGTTGTGGCGGACAAGTACCTTTAGCAAAAGGATATTTAAAAGCTATTTATCCAGCAATTAGAAAACAAGGTGGTGTTTGTATTAGTGATGAAGTACAAACAGGTTTTGGACGTTTAGGAGATCATTTTTGGGGATTTGAAGCGCAAGAGGTAATTCCGGATATTGTAATTCTTGGGAAACCGATTGCTAACGGGCATCCTATGGGAGCTATTGTTACCACCAAAGCAATTGCCGATTCGTTTGGGAAAGGCGTGGAATTTTTCAGTTCTTTTGGAGGTAATCCGGTATCTTGTAAAATAGCCTTAACCGTGTTACAAGAAATCGAGAATAGCCAATTACAACAGAACGCCAAATTGGTTGGCGATTATTATCTATCGCTTTTCCAAAAACTAAAAGAAAAACACAATTGTATAGGAGATGTGCGTGGTTCTGGATTGTTTCTTGGTGTTGAAATAGTAAAGGAAAACAGCATAA
>JAGPUY010000432.1 GCA_018067265.1 Oceanihabitans sp.
GTTTGGGTAGATTATGATAATGATGGCGATTCCGATATGTTTATTGCTAAATGTAGAGGTGGAAATGTAACCCATAAAATAAATGAACTTTGGCGTAATGATGGAAACGGTGTATTTACCAATGTTGCTGCCAATCCAGGTGTAAACCTTGCCGATCCTGTGCAAACTTGGTCTTCTGCTTGGGCAGATTATGACAATGATGGAGATATGGATGCATACATAGGTGCAAGTTCAAGTTCTGATGGCGCCCACAAATACATGTTAAATGATGGAGATGGTACTTTTACATACGCTACCGCTCCTAGTGGTGCCCCGTACGGTATTGAAAATGCGCCAGCAGATTTCAATAATGATGGGTATGTAGATATTCTATCCAACGGTAGAATCTTACTAAATAATGGCGATAATACGTTTACGGTTCTAAATACAGGAATGCCACCTAGTGGCGCAATTGGGGACCTTAACAATGATGGTTTTTTAGATGTATTTACAAGAACAAATAATTCAGGTGCACTTTATATAAACAATCCTAACGAAAACAATTGGATTAAAATAAGAACACAAGGAACTCTAAGTAACTATAATGGTATTGGTGCTAGAGTTGAAATAGTTTCCGCTCTTGGAACACAAATTAGAGATGTAAGAAGTGGGGAAGGATTTGAATTTATGAGCAGTCTAAACTCACATTTTGGTATTGGTACCGATACCGAAATTACAAGCCTAACCATTAAATGGCCTTCTGGAACAGTAGATGTAATTTTTAATCCAAATATTAATGAAACCATCACAGCTATTGAAGGAGACAGCCCTCTTAGTATAAATAATAACACACTAGAAGAAGATCTTGTTATTTATCCAAACCCAGCAAAAGATATGGTTACTATAAGTTCTTCCATAGCATTAAACAATGCCGTATATACGATTTATGATATTACTGGAAAACAAATTTTAAACGATAACTTAAATTCAAATACCATTAATGTTTCCAAACTAAATTCCGGTATATATATATTAAAAGTATCCGTAAACGGAAAAAACAAAACACAAAAATTAATAAAGGAATAAAACGATAAATCTTTCTTAAAAGCTCTACTATTCATTTATTAGAGCTTTTTTTATGCTATTTTTATAGCAATTTAAATTTCACTTAAAATGAAAAAAATAACCCTTTGTTTAATTACACTTATTACTATAATGGCTTGTAAATCTGTGAAAAAAGTTCAAAAAGAAAGAAATATAACGATTAACTACCCAGAAACTAAAAAAGCAGATACCGTTACCAACTATTTTGGTGTAGATGTAAAAGATCCTTACCGTTGGCTTGAAGACGATAAAAGTAAAGAAACAGAAGATTGGGTAAAGGCACAAAACCAATCTACATTCGGTTATTTAGACCATATTCCATATCGAAAAGAACTAAAAGAACGTCTTGAAAAACTTTGGAATTACGAAAAAGTAGGCGCTCCTTTTACCGAAGGAGATTACACTTATTTTTATAAAAATGATGGTTTACAAAACCAATATGTCATTTACAGACATGAAAAAGGAAGTAATCCAGATACTGCTGAGGTATTTCTAGATCCTAACAATTTTTCGGAGGATGGAACCGTTTCTTTAGGAGGAACAAGTTTTTCAAAAGACGGAAAAACACTAGCCTATGCAATTTCTGAAGGCGGAAGCGATTGGAGAAAAGTTTTGATCCTGAATACCGAAACAAAAGAGATTATGGAAGACACTTTAGTAGATATTAAATTTAGCGGTATGTCTTGGTTTAAAAACGAAGGTTTCTATTATTCTAGTTACGACAAACCTAAGGGAAGCGAACTTTCGGCTAAAACAGATCAGCATAAAGTATACTATCACAAACTTGGTACTCCTCAAAAAGAAGATGCGCTTATTTTTGGTGGTATACCTTCCGAAAAACATAGATATATCTACGGAACCGTTACAGAAGACAATAAGTACTTGCTAATTTCCCCAAGAGTTTCAACTTCCGGAAACAAACTTTACATCAAAGATTTATCCAATCCAAACAATCCGTTAGTCACCATTTTAGAGCATACTGATAGTGACACCTACGTTATCGATAATATTGGTAGCAAGCTCTTTTTAGTAACGAATCTTAATGCGCCTAATAAAAAAATAGTAACGGTAGATGCTGCAAACCCTACACCAGAAAACTGGAAAGATTTTATTCCGGAAACGGAGTATGTTTTAAGTCCGTCTAAAGGTGGTGGATATTTCTTTACAGAATATATGGTAGATGCTATTTCTAAAGTAAAACAATATGACTACGACGGAAAATTCATAAGAGACATTCAACTTCCAGGAGTAGGAAATGCTGGTGGATTCGGCGGAAAAAAAGAAGAGAAAACAGATTATTTTTCCTTTACCAACTACAATACACCATCTAGTATTTATACATTGAATGTAGATACTGGCGCGTCTGAATTATACTGGAAACCGAGTATAGATTTCAATCCAGAAGACTATATCAGCAAGCAAGTATTTTACAACTCTAAGGATGGTACCAAAGTACCAATGATAATTACCCACAAAAAAGGAGTAGAACTAAACGGTAAAAACCCAACCATTCTTTATGGTTACGGCGGATTTAATGTGAGTTTAAATCCATCTTTTAGTATTACTAATGCCGTTTGGATGGAACAAGGCGGCGTTTATGCGGTTCCAAATCTTCGTGGTGGTGGCGAATACGGAAAAGAATGGCATAAAGCAGGAACGCAATTAAAAAAACAAAATGTCTTTGATGATTTTATTGCCGCTGCAGAATATCTAATAGCAAACAATTATACTTCTAGTGATTATTTAGCAATTCGCGGTGGTTCTAATGGTGGTTTACTAGTTGGTGCAACGATGACGCAACGTCCAGATTTAATGAAAGTAGCATTACCAGCAGTTGGTGTTTTAGATATGTTACGTTACCACACATTTACAGCTGGAGCAGGTTGGGCTTATGATTACGGAACCGCAGAAGACAACAAAGAAATGTTTGAATATCTTAAAGGCTATTCACCGGTACACAATGTAAAAGAAGGCGTACAATATCCAGCAACCATGGTAACCACAGGAGATCATGATGATCGCGTGGTACCAGCACACAGCTTTAAATTTGCAGCAGAATTACAAGACAAGCAAACAGGAAATAATCCTACATTAATTAGAATTGAAACCGATGCAGGTCATGGCGCTGGAACTCCGGTTAGTAAAACCATTGAGCAATATGCAGATATTTTCGGATTTACATTATACAATATGGGATTTGATGTGCTACCAAGTAAAATGAAAGAAAAAATAAAAGGATAACTATTATAGTATACTACTCGCATTTAGCTTCCGAAACTTTAGCCAAGGTAGTATCGAAGTGTCTATTTTAATTTAATAGTACTAAAACCGTTCTTCTTAAAAGTTGCGCGGTTTTTTTATGGTATTTTTGCAAAATGCTGCAAGTAAAAAACATCTCCTTTTCTTACAATAAAACTCCTGTTCTAAAGGATATTTCCTTTACCGTAAAACCTGGAGAACACCTTTCTATTATTGGTGAAAGTGGGTCTGGAAAAAGCACTTTACTAAAAGTGCTATACGGACAATATGATATAGAAAAAGGAAACATTTTTTGGAAAGACGAAGAGATTCTTGGACCAAAACACAATCTAGTTATTGGTTATAATTTCATGAAATACGTAGCGCAAGAATTTGATTTGATGCCATTTATTTCTGTCGAAGAAAATATAGGGAAGTTTCTGTCTCGTTTTTATCCGGAAGAAAAACAAAAACGTGTCGCAGAATTAATGAAGGTTGTAGAGCTTACCAAGGTTGCAAAAACCAAAGTGAAGTTGCTTAGTGGCGGACAAAAACAACGTGTTGCCCTTGCAAGAGCTTTAGCAAAACAACCTGAAATTATTTTACTGGATGAACCTTTTAGTCATATCGATAATTTTAAAAAACAATCCCTTCGTAGAAGTGTTTTTAAATATTTAAAAGAAAATAATATTGCCTGTATTGTTGCCACACACGACAAAGAAGATGTATTGGGTCATGCCGATAAAATGATTGTTTTAAACAACCACAAAATAGCCGTTAACGCCAGTCCGGAAAACTTATACCTAAACCCAAAAACACCTTTAGTCGCTTCCTTTTTTGGAGAATTTAATGTGATAGATGATCAGATTATTTATGCGCATCAATTGCAAGTAGTGGAACAATCCGATTTAGAAGTAATCGTTAAACAATCCTATTTTAAAGGGAATTGTTATTTAGTAGAAGCAGATTGGAATGGTGAAACTCTTTTTTTTGAACATCCTTCAGCGGTTATCGAAAACGAAAAAATACTTCTAAAAATAGCATTATAAATTCACTCTTTCTGCATACCGCAAGCCATTAGGTAATTCCATAGATGAAAATTCTAAATGTAAAACACGTCTTCTTTGTTGTGTTTGCGTTTCCGAAGAAGCATGTAATAAGAATGGTTTTATTAATTGTACGCCGCCAGCTGCGACTTCACTTACAAAAGGAATGGAGTTGTTTACAATCAACTTAATTTCTGCATCCCTTAATCTTTTATTTTGGGATCCAGGAATGACTTTTAATGCACCATTTTTAATCGTTGTATCGTCTAAATGAATTCGCATGGAAAACGTGTTTTTAGATATTTCTTCTGTCGGACAAACACTAATCACACCCTTTTTATTAGTCCAAGATGTAAAACCTTCTGTTTCTTTTTTCTCAGTCACATTAATCGGCACATCTTGATGCCAAGTCACATACCAATTATCTTTTGGCGACTTATCAAAATAAATAGCTTTGGTTAAAAACATTCCTTTGCCAATAGATTTTATTAGTTTTTTAAAATTCTTATTAAACAAAATCTCTTTTATTTCTGGCATTTTATGCAACACTTCGCGCATACCAAAAGCTTGCTCATCATGCTCTCTAATATAGGTGTCTAACCGAGCTTTTAATTTTCGAATATCCCGTTTTGTATACACATGATTTAAAATTCCATAGCCTTTATATGCCAATCGTTTTGCAATGGTTCTCAAATTCTTGTCATTAATTTCCGTTTCATAAGCATCTACAGCATCGCACAAACGTTCTTTAATATTTCTTTTTAAACGTTCTGGGGCAATCACTTTTATGCCTTCGCCAAGACCTAAAATTTCTTTTTCTAATTCAAAATTAAGCTGCACATCTAAAGAAATAGTTACACCGTAATTATCGCGATTCACTTCTTTTTGTGAAGCGTGAAAAGGCTTTGTTAACACATAAGGTGCCTGTTTGTGATTTACATAAAGTAACACTTTTTCTGGTTCTAAATTTGGACTTACAGAAACACCAATTGCATTTTTATAATAGGTTTCTGTATTAAAGGTTTCATCTAAAACAAAGGCCTTTTCACTTTTATTAATAGCGATTATTCTATCTAAAGCCAAGTTCATTAAGCCTTCGTTTTTAAGTCGCTTTCCTATAACAAACCATCGGTTTCTAAACTCTTTTAGCAAATACGGATGAAAGGTAAAAGTGCTTTCGTGACGCGCTTTAAAAGATTGATACGTAATGTCTATAGCTTCCTTTTTCAGAATAAATTGATACAAGGTGTCTAAAAACTTTAATCCTTTTAAGTTTTCATTTTTCTCGAAATCTATTAACGATTTCTCTTGTGTTTTTTGCGTGTATACATGATCTTCTAATTTCTGAACCATACTTCCTAACTCCTCAAAATGCGAAAAACCTTGAAACTGTTTTAAAAAAGAAACTGCTTCTGAAAGCTTACTTAAATCTTGATTAGAAATCGGACTATTCGTAATACTATAATCTTCATCTTCGTATTTATAATATTTTCTATCATATACTTTTATTGGCGCATTATATCCCAACTTATCACTTCGCATCATTTGCAAGTCTAGTTGTACTGTGCGTTTACTAACATCTACGTCCTTGCCTTCATACTCGTAAAGTGCATCCGAAACTGCTTCAATTAAATCGTTAAGTGTCCATTGTCTAAAATTATTTTGAAGACATTTATCTATGGTTTTATATCGAATTAATGCGTTTTTATTGACTGCCATATTCTTAAGTTTTTAAGCGGAATTAAAAATAAAAAATTACTACGCAAAAGCTCTGCGTAAACACAAAAAAAATCAAAATAGGATAGATTTTAAATTAATCCTTACTTTTTTCAAAAAAATATAATACTTCGTATTATGCGATCCAATTTTAAGTGCTTTGAAAATTAAATTTGGAAAAGTCGAAAATAAAATTAGATATTTGCAGCGCAATGTCGTGTTAACCACAGTCAAAGCACAACCAAAATTTAGAATTAATAATTAGAAACTATGCGTTTATTTATAACATATCCAATCGATCCTAAAGGAATACCTCCTTTGGTGATGCTTCGTGATTATCGTTAGATAAACGTTTCCATTTTATAAATGAAAAACCCGAAGCAACTTAAAAACTGTTTCGGGTTTTTTGTTTTCAGACCTTAGCAAACCTGCTAAACACATTTCCAAAAACAGTTATAAAAAAGAATCGTATTGTCATGCTGAGCTTGTCGAAGCATCTCCATACGTTCAAAACTTAAATGACGTCCTGAAATAAATTCAGGATAAAAAAAACCAAAATAATGGACACGAATTTGTTAAACAACTACGTGCTTAAAGCTATAGATGCTTATCCATACGAATTAGAAGAAACCGTAGAAAATCTAAACTACGCCTTGTCTTACGAAAGCAATAATGCCTACGCCTTATTTTTAATGGCACGTTTACAAGCGGAACAATTTGGAGACTACGAAAAAGCAAAGCAGTATTTCGCGGAAGCTTTAGCTAATAAAATGGATTTTCAAAGAGTATATCCAAAATACATACAAGTATTACTGGATAATGAGGATTTAGTGGAAGCCAAAAAACTAATCGATTTTGCCCTAACCGTAAAAGGCATAGATAAAGGTGCTATTTGGGAGAAACAAGGCCAACTTTTTGAAATAAAACAAAAGTATAAAGCAGCAATTAAAGCACTAAAAAAAGCAAAACAATTTGGATTTAACACCGATTTTATAAGCTATATAGATTCTGAAATTTCTAGAAACAAAAGCAAACTAAAACCTAAGAAGAAAAAATCTAAAGGCAAAAAAAAGAAGAAAAAGAAAAAATAATTTTACTACGCAAAAACATTGCGCAATAGCGTGGAATATTTGCAGAGTAATTAGTAAGAAGCTTTTTTTGGAATCAGGCTTCTACAGAAATACTCCACCAGACGAGGAAGCTGGTGGAGTTTAATAAAAGAGAAAAATATGAAAACAAATGGAACATTTAAATCAGATACTTTTCTGAATAAAAATTTAGAGTTTTGGAAGGCTTTAGAAATAGTATGTGTTGTTGAATGTTGTGGAATTGATGCTTTTGACTTTAGCAAAGAAACAATTCAAAAGAAGATATTAGATTACAATGAATTAGACATCATTTACAATATTGAATCATTAATCTATGAAATAGATAATTCAAAATTGGATAGAATATCTAGCTATCTATTTCATGTTTATGAAGACAAAAACATATTTAAAAACAGAATGAATAGAATCTTAATAGCTTTAAAATGAAACTCAAAAAAATAACGATTAGATGTTTACTCGCATTGTAAACGAGAGTTTGCAGGTTCAAGTCCTGCTTCTCAAACAAAACGGAAGCATGGAGCAATTGGTTGGCTCTCCTGACTGAAATGCCTTTTTAGGCATTCAACGATTCCTATTTAAAAAATAGAAATCATTGAGTTAAAATTAGGTCTTTTAAAGCTTGTAGGTTCGAGTCCTACTGCTTCCACATCAAGCGAGTCTTGTTAAGTGTTTCGGTATAGCACTATTGTATAAATCCTTGCGGTTTCGCATAAGGTTTTTATATCCAACTTGACTTGAAGGCTTTGGTTATTAGCCAAATAATAACCACATCTATCTACACAGGTTCGAATCCTGTCTTCATTAATTTGAAGTAGCTAAGTCTGGTTAAGCAATAGATTCAATATGTAGGTTCGAGTCCTACCAAGACCAAAAGGTCTTGTGGCGAAATTGGCAAACGCACTACACTTTTAATGTAGCTTGAAATGGACTCAAAATCCATATCCCAAAAGAAGGTCCCTTTTAAAAATAGACCACCAAGTGTGTCTCACTTAAAACGGCAAAAACAAAGTGAAGGTAAACTGGCTAAACGCAACTTGTTGCTAAAGCAGTCCAGAAAACACCTTGAAATACAATAGTATTAAAAGATATTTTATGTTTCCTTTTTATAAGATTCATTTATTCTAAAGCCTTGCAAAGTTTCGCAAACCCAGGAATACATAATCCCTAAAAACGATTTGTAAAACACTTTAAAGCCGCTTGTATTTCCGTAGTTAGAAAGATGGTTTTCTTTCACTTTGTTTTAATTAAGAATAGTCATTTCAGCTAGACTGAAATTCTATTATAAATGTTTAATCGTTCTGAACAAAAAATGTAAACAACAGAACAAAAAAAATTAGAAATCATGAACAGAGTAAGAATTCATGCAGGTATTGTGGGTTTAGTATTTAAAAACGGTAATTACGCTCGCGTTATTACTGCAGGAAAACACTGGATAAGATTTAATGAGCAAGTCATAAAATACAACATGACCCAAGCATTTCAAGCACCAAAAGCATTAGAAATCTTACTTAAAGATCAAGTGCTGGCAGAGATGTTAACCGTTATGGAAGTAAAAGATAACGAGACTGTTTTGGTATACGAAAACAATAACTTTAAACGCCTATTAACTGCTGGTCGTTATGCTTTTTGGAACCACTTGATCGATTATAAATTTATAACTGTAGATTTAAGTAAAATCGAAATCACAGAAAACATCCACAAAGCATTGTTTAGCAACACACAATTACGCCAATACATTCGTGTATTTGAAGTCGCTGCTTTCGAACGTGCCATTATGATTGTAGATGATGTATTTGTTAAAACCTTAGAACATGGTACATACCATTTCTGGAAAAACGAGCAAACTATAAAAATCGTAAAAGCAGATATGCGTCAATTGCAACTAGAAATTGCAGGTCAGGAATTATTGACAAAAGACAAAGCAACCGTTCGTATTAACTTTTACGCACAATACAAAGTCATCGATATTGAAACCGCTTTAATGCGCAATAAAGATTACGAAAAGCAATTATATATCACGTTGCAATTGGCATTAAGAGCTTTTGTTGGCGGGTATACTTTAGACGAATTGTTAGAGCAAAAAGAAACCATTGCCGAAGCAGTTTTAAATGAAGTAAAAACACAAGTTACTAAATTAGGTGTGCAGGTATTACACGCAGGAATGCGAGACGTAATTTTACCAGGCGACATGAAAGATATCATGAACCAAGTATTAATTGCGCATAAAAAAGCGCAAGCCAATGTGGTAACTAGACGTGAAGAAACGGCATCTACACGAAGCTTGTTGAATACTGCAAAATTAATGGAAGACAACAACATGTTGTTTAAATTAAAAGAAATGGAGTATGTAGAGAAAATAGCAGATAAGATTGGCGAAATTACAGTTGCTGGAAACGGTAATGTTATCGAACAGTTAAAAGATATTTTCTCTGTAAATAAGTAAGGTTATGGCGTAACCCTCTTTCGCTAAAAAGCTTCAGAGGGTCGCGCTTTCCGCTATACCTGCCTGCTGGCAGGCAGGTCTTTTACAAAAAAGCAAAAGGATGCCGCATCAATCGCTTACGCAACTAAATTATAGATAGTTATGAAACATATAGTACCTAAAGTAAATAAATTTTATACGACTTCATTCGATGCAAATGATATTTCTAATATTGATTTACCAGAAAAAAGTAAAGAAATTATAGAAGAATATAATAATTCTAAATCAATTAATGACGATTACGATTTAGCTGCATTTACATCAAATCGTCAACTTGTTTTTGGTTTTCACTATATGCACAAAGGGAATAAAAACTTTATACCAGAATTGGACCCTTCAGTTATATATTTTTCAAGCGCACAAATGTTTTCAAAAATGATTTATAATTATAAGAGAGATTTGCTCAATCAAAGTTCTTTGTTCAAAACTAACAAAGAAGGGAAAAACGAAACTCAATCTTTAGATGTAACAGTAAAGCAATTTGAAATGTTTTTTCAATTTGCTTCAAGTTATATTATTATGCTGAGCGCATCTTTAGAAGCTTTTGTAAATAAAATGATTCCTATAGATTACACTTTTAGAACTAAAAAGGGCTCTGTGAAGAATATAGAATGGATACTAAGACAAAATATTGAACTTAAACTTTCAAAAATAATTCCTGAATGCACTCAAAAAGATTACTCAAAAGAGTTCAACAAAAAATATCAATCAATATTAAAAATAAAAAATTTCAGAAATGAACTTATCCATTTGAGTCCTAAAAACGAAATAACGAATACGAAGTATAAAGAATTCTATAGAAAAGTAATTGATTTTAGATATAGCGATTCAATATATGCAATACGTGATTATATTAATTATTATGAAGAAGGACTGATTGAAGAATGTGATTGTGGTAATGAAATCTACTTTGATATTCATAAAAAATAAACTACGCAAAAACATTGCGTAGCACGCTATCATATTTGTAGTGTTATTAAAATAGATCCTGAATCCAGTTCAGGATGACAAAATTTAAAATGATGAAAACCAACACAAAAATAACAGGAAACCACTTATTAGAATTAGGTTTCAGACAAGGAAAATGGATGAAAGATGCCATTCAATATATTAATGAAAATACATTAACAGAAACAGAAAGGACTACTTATTTAGAACAATTTAAGTTGCCAGACCCTATCGCTTTACACGCTAAATCTGTGGATTTTTCCATCCATATAAAAGCAGAAAATGAAGAAGAAAAAGACAATGTGAATAAAGTAGTTAACTCGATGCAAACCTTAATGAAAACACCAACGCTAGTCGGCGGAGCCATTATGCCAGATGCATGTCCTGCAGGGCCAGACGGAACCATTCCTGTTGGTGGTGTTTCAGTTGCAAAAAACGCCATTCATCCAGGAATGCATAGTGCAGATATCTGTTGCTCTGTAATGCTTACCGATTTTGGTACAGCAGATCCAAAAGATGTTTTAGATGCGGCGCATGCCATCACCCATTTTGGCCCAGGCGGAAGAGATAGAGATTCGCAATTTAGATTCCCTAAAGAATTATTAGACGCTTTTGAAGCTAATTACTTTTTAAATGACGGTAACATGTTACAAATAGCAAGATCTCATTTAGGAACGCAAGGCGATGGAAATCATTTCTTGTTTGTCGGGAAATCTAAAAAAACAGGAAACACCATGTTAGTTACACATCATGGTTCTAGAGGTCCTGGAGCAAGACTGTACACCAAAGGAATGAAAGTTGCAGAACGATTTAGAAAAGATTTGTCTCCAGAAACGAAGAAACAAAATGCATGGATTCCTTTTCAAACCGAAGAAGGTCAAGCATACTGGGAAGCATTGCAAACCATAAGAGATTGGACGAAGTTAAACCACGAGGTTTTACATGATTCGGTTGCCAAAACCTTAGACGTTGCAATAGAAAACAGATACTGGAACGAGCATAACTTTGTATTTAAAGATGGTGATTTATTTTACCATGCAAAAGGAGCAACACCTTTAGACGCGAAGTTTATGCCCGATATTACCGGACCAAGATTGATTCCTTTAAACATGAGTGAACCCGTTTTAATTGTAGAAGGTAATACCACTGCAACAAATTTAGGTTTTGCTCCGCATGGCGCTGGTAGAAACATAAGTAGAACGCAGCACAGAAAGAACAAAACAGGAACCACGATGCAAATTTTTAAAGAAGAAACTAGAGGTTTAGATATTCGATTCTTCTCTAAAGAAATTGATATTACAGAGTTACCAAGTGCCTACAAAAATGCGCAGAACATAAGAAGCCAAATGGAGGAATATAACTTAGGTAAAGTCATTGACGAAGTGATGCCTTACGGTTGTATTATGGCAGGTGATTGGCAAAAAAATGCGCCTTGGAAAATAAAAAGAGACAAGAAAAGACAAGGAAATAGAAAGTAATTTTTAGAAGGGGAAAAGTGGACTAACTTATGTTGGTCTGCTATTAAAATTCAATAAAATACATTTATACAATGAAAACTAAAATACTAGAAAAACTTTCTGAA
>JAGPUY010000098.1 GCA_018067265.1 Oceanihabitans sp.
ACTAAAAGGAAAACAATATGAAAAATCAATTTGGATATAGATTAATTAAAGTAAAGGGTATTTTATGCTCGGGGGCCTTTTTCTTAGGCATGATGATGTCAATGTCGGCGGCACAGGCGCTTTGGTGTTTTTCCCCATCAAAAATAATGTGCTCATACACTTCGTCACTCAACACAATAATGTTTGTGTCTTTGGTAAGCTCTTGAAGTTTTAGCATATCGGCTTCCGAAAAAATACTACCACCAGGATTTTGTGGTGTATTTATAATAATCATTTTCGTTTTCGGGTTTGTTTTTTCCTTGACAATATTCCAATCTACACCATAATTTGGCGCATCCAATGGTATACTTATAGTTTTTGCACCTTGTAATTCGATAGCTGGTTGGTAACAATCATAAGCTGGCTTAAAAATAATCACTTCATCTTCCTGCTTTACAAAGGCCGAAATTATAGTAAAAATAGCTTGTGTTGCTCCTGCTGTAACTGTTATTTCCGTTTCCGGGTGATAGCTTGTGCTATATAACAAATCATACTTATTGGCAATACGTTCTCTTAATTCTGTATTCCCAGGCATTGGCGCATATTGGTTATAACCAGAATGCATCGCTTTATTCACTAAATCCATTAGTTTTTTATCACTACTAAAATTAGGAAATCCCTGCGATAAATTAAGCGCGTTATGTTGGTTTGCCAAAGCACTCATGATAGAAAAAATGGTGGTTCCTACGTTTGGAAGTTTAGAGATATGTTGCATAATTATAAATATAAAGACAATTTCTGTTTCTAACACTTCTTTCTTCCGAATAAAAAAAAGGTAACAGTCCATACCTCTAATATGCACGCTTCTTAATGGTTAAAAAGAGCTGAATGTATTAAAAAATAAATCCCGAAGAATTCAAAAAATAAAACCGTTATAAATTTAATCATTTTAACAATTTTTACTTCTTGGTTTTTTTTTATACTCAAAACAAATAGTTCTTCGGTTTTCACACAAGTTCTTCTTCCCTTTTTCTACGTTAAAATTTTCAACCATAGCTGTGCTATGATTGAAAATTTTGCCTTGATAAAGAAAACAATAACTGCCTCTAAAATTCCTAAAAACTATTTGTTTTGAGTATCTTTGGTAGCATTCAAAAAACTATATATATGAAATTTTTTAAATTCCTCTTACTTTTTATAACGCTGAATATTTCGGCACAACAAGGTGGTATGTGGATTCCTTCGCTATTAGAGGGAATGAACGAAACCGAAATGACAAATCTTGGTAGTAAACTTACCGCTCAAGATATTTATGATGTTAATAATTCTAGTTTAAAAGATGCTATTGGGCACTTTAATGGTGGTTGTACTAGTGAAGTTATTAGCGATAAAGGTTTAATATTAACGAATCATCATTGTGGTTTCGGACAAATACAATCGCATTCGTCTTTAGAAAATGATTACTTAAAAGATGGTTTCTGGGCAATGTCTCTAGAAGAAGAACTACCAAACGAAGGTTTATATATTGAATTTATTGTAAGTATTACAGATATAACGGAAGAAGTTCTTGCTGTTGTAAATGAGGACATGACCGAAAAAGAAAAGCAATCTGTTATCGATAAAAACTCGAATGGATTAATGAAAAACTGGCCTAGAGAAGCTTGGCAAGATGTTAAAACAAAAGCCTTTTACAATGGTAATCAATACTTCTTATTTGTTACAGAACGTTTTGAAGATATTCGTTTAGTTGGTGCGCCTCCAACAAGCATTGGTAAATTTGGAAGTGATACCGACAACTGGGTTTTCCCAAGACATACCGGTGATTTTTCTATGTTTCGCATTTATGCAGATGCAAATAACAGACCTGCAAAATATAGTACAGATAACAAACCATACAAACCAAAACACTTTTTACCTGTTTCATTAGATGGTGTTGCAGAAGGCGATTTTACGATGGTTTTTGGTTTTCCTGGAAGTACCAATGAGTATTTACCTGCAGTAGCAATAGAACATATTACAGAAGAATTTAACCCAACAAATATCGCAATTCGTGAAGCGGCTTTAAAAGTAATTGACGCGAAAATGAAAACCAGTGATGCGGTTCGAATTAAATATGCATCTAAACAAGCACGTATTGCAAATGCTTGGAAAAAATGGATTGGCGAAAATCTAGGTATTGAAAAAAGTGATGCTGTTGCAAAGCGTCGTGCTTTTGAAGCTACGTTTACAAAAGCATTAAACGAAAAAGGTTTAGATGCTAAATACGGAAACATTTTACCTCAATTTGATAAACTGTATGCCGATTTTGCACCAATAAATATTAAACGCAGAAACTTTATTGAAGTGTTTTTGGTAACGAATGAGTTGATGCAAATGACTTTTAGAGCATACCAAATGGAAGAAGCTATTACTGCAAATCCGGAAGCTTTCGATAAAGCCAAAGAACGTTTAACTGCAACTTTACAAGGCATTCATAAAAATTATGATGTAGATGTAGACAAAGGCGTTTTTAGTAATGTGATGCCTTTTTACAACAAAAATGTAGACGCTTCTATTTATGATAAAACCGCTTTTACTAATCTAGACGACGCTTTAAAGCTTTTAGATGGAGACGCTAAATCTGTACTTAAAAAGCTAAACAAAGATGCTGCATACCAATATGCAAAACCTATGATTGCAGAGTTTTACAACACGATAAATAAAGAATACGAAGCAAAAAACGAACCTATTACGGCACTACAAACCAAGTACATGACTGCTTTAATGAAAGCATTGCCTGAAGCTCGTTATTTTCCAGATGCAAATAGCACATTACGTGTAACATACGGACAAGTTAGAGGTTATGCACCAAGAGATGCCGTGTATTACAATCCTGTAAGTTATTTAGATGGTGTAGTTGAAAAATATATTCCTGGAGATTATGAATTTGATGTTCCTGAAAAATTATTAGAGTTACATAAAAACAAAGATTACGGACAATATGCAGATAGCAACGGAAAAGTTCCTGTTTGTTTCTTAGGAACCAACCATACTACTGGAGGAAACTCTGGAAGTCCAGCAATTGATGCATACGGAAACTTAGTAGGATTAAATTTTGACAGAGTTTGGGAAGGTACCATGAGCGACATGAATTATGATCCTGAAATTTGCCGAAATATTATGGTAGATGTACGTTATGTATTATTTATTGTAGACAAATTTGCGGGAGCTAGCCATTTAATTGATGAAATGAAATTGGTGCATCCTAAAACGGATAAGCAGTAAACAGTATTCCGTTTACAGTCATCGTTTACAGTTATTAGACCTCACAGATTTTAAAATCTGTGAGGTCTTTTTTTTTATCTCCTCTTTCTTTTTTTATAAAATCATTAATGGTAAGAGCTCCTCGATTTTGTCATAGAGAAGTGAGTTTATTGAAAATAAATTCGGAGAGTTTGAAGCACAAAGAGCAAAGCTATTTTTAATTTTAGTAAATAAGAGTAAACAAACTCTCCTTCTTTTGTCAAGGAGGAGTGGATTCCAATTAAATAAAAAATTGGAAGACGAAGTGGTTTTTAAAATCCTTTGTCATTTCGACAGAACGAAGCATGAGTGACGAGAAATCTCATTTTTAAACATAAAACCATAAGATTATTCCTTGTTCCCTGTTCGGAATAAAAATGCCTATACAATTTTCAACAATTGCAACAATTCTTGCTTATAAGTCCTGCCAATAGGAATTCTATTGCCTTGCACATAAATTTCATTACCCGAAATTTTATCGACATACTTTTTATTAATAATAAAGGATTTATGGACTTGTATAAAATCTGCTTCGGAAAGTTTTTCGTTCCAATTTTTAAGGGAATCAATAAATGAAAGCTTCTTATTCTTTGTAATTATAGTGATATAATTTCTATCGGATTCTAAATACAAAACATCATTAATTACAATTTTATGAAGCGTTTTATCTACATTTAAAAACAACGGTTCTTGGTTGTTCTCTCCGGAAATAGCTATCGGTTTTTCCATTCTATCTTTTGCTTTATTAATTGCTTTTAAAAAGCGATCAAATCCAAATGGTTTTACTAAATAATCGACAATAGTATCAAGTTCAAAACTGCGTACTGCATAATCCGGATAGGCTGTTGTCATTATAATTGCTGGCGGATTTTTAATGGTTTTAATAAAATCGATTCCTGAAATGTCCGGCAGATTAATATCTAAAAAAACCAAATCTACTTTAGTATTATTCAGAAAAGTATTTGCTTCTATTGCAGCATTAAAAACGCCTAACAATTCGATGTTAGGTAATTTACTCAAATAATTTTTTAAAATTTTTTGAGCAGGAATTTCATCTTCTATTATTATACAAGTCATTTATGTCATTTTTATGTCACTTCGAGTGAAATTGCTTTGCTGCAATTTGGTATCGAGAAGTCCTTTTTCATATTTCAAATACCAAATTATTTACACGAATTTCACTCGAACGAACAATTTCAGGATAACTTCAATACTAAATACACTTTATAGGTTTCCGCTTTAAAAACCTCTAATTTATAATCTTCCTTATAAATAAGTTTCAATCGCTTTTCCAGGTTTTGTAATCCTATTTTAAATTCTTCTGTGGACACCTTTTCTATATCATAATCATTCTTACATATACATTCTAAAACACCATTTCTTTCTGAAATAGAAATCAAAATCTCACTGTGTAATGTACTATGCTTAAAAGCATTTTCTATAATCGTAATTAATAATAAAGGTGCAATTTGTTTTTGATGAGATTCTATGTCTTTCGTATATTTTATCTGTTTTACGCCTTCGGTTCTAATCCCCTGAAAAGTCATATAATTATCTATATACTGCATTTCTTTTTCAAGCGAAACGGTTTTTGCATTACTGTCATATAACACGTGTTTCAAATTATCGGAAAGCATTAATATGAGATCAGGAGCTTCGGTTGGTTTTTCTAAAGCATAGGAATAAATAGTATTCAAATTATTGAATAACACATGCGGATTTATTTGCGATTTCAAAAATTTAAGTTCCATTTCTAGGTGTTCTTTCTTTACTTGTTCTACTTCCTCTTGCTTTGCTAAAAAACGATATAACATCCATATAAAAGAGAAGAAAATAAGCGGAACTAAGGTTTGCCATAAGTAGTCGCTTAAGCATTTCATAATGGAACAACCACATTGTGCAAATACGTTACAATAGAGCTGTGTTGCAAAAAAGGAAATAGCCGCAAAAACGAAAACATATAGAATGTATAATCGTTTTTTCATAAAGAAAGGTAGCAGCAAAAGATTATTGACATAAACGATAACCACCAAAATAGACAGGTACTGCAAAAATGGATTTTCACGCCAATAATATTGCGAAAAAACAGAAAGAGATACAAACACAAAAAGCGTCCAGAATAAGATGTGTACCAATATTTGAGAGCTATATTTTTTAAGTGTAATCAAATTTTAAATTTTAATTGTCACTTCGAGTACTTTCGATTTTTATCGAAATTGTAGAAAAGCAATTTCACTCGAACGGACATAAGTTTTGTTGAAAGTACTCAGAAATGATTTAATCCTCAAAAATTATGTACAAAAACCTGTTTTGAAGTTGCAAACAACTTAAAAATTGCTGTTTGTTGTTTTAAGTATGCCGTTTGTACTATTTATTGGTTTTCATTTACAAACTATTATATGTTTGATTCCGTAAAACATCAACATCATGAATCGAACAATTATTCTATTAATCGCTATTTTAAATTTTTCAGCAACATTTTCGCAAACGATAAACCAGCAAGTTCTAGACGAAAAAGGAAACGAAATGCTATTAGGAACCATCAATAAAGAAGGCTTAACAAAAGCGCCTTTTAACGAGTGGTTTATTAAAAACCATGACGATTATGCAGTGAATAAAAAAATAGCAAAACAACTCAAAGACTCCTTAAGCAATTACACTATTAAAGTATTTCTTGGTACTTGGTGTGGAGATAGTAAGAAGGAAGTTCCGCAATTCTATAGTGTTTTAGAAGCTGCTAATTTTCCTGAAAATCAGTTAGAAGTTATTGCTTTAGACAAAAAAAGTGATGCTTACAAACAAGGTCCGAATGGCGAAGAAAAAGGCATGAATATTCACAGAGTACCCACTTTTATTTTTTATAAAAACGGCAAAGAAGTAAATAGAATAGTAGAACATCCACAAGAAACTTTAGAACGAGATATGCTAAAAATAGTAAATGGAGCACGTTATTCATCAAATTATATAGCTGCAAATTATGTCCAAAATCTATTAGCTAGTAAAACTATAGATAGTTTAAAAACAGAAGAAGCCAATCTGGTTTCTATGTTGGCAGAATATGTAAAAGGAAGTAGAGAATTAAATACTTTAGGTTATGTGTATTTACGAGCGAAAGAATTGGATAAAGCGATGTATGTTTTCGATTTAAACACTAAAATATTTCCGTATAAACACAATGTGTATGATAGTTTAGCGGAAGCTTATTTTGAAACTAAAAACTATTCCGAAGCACTTAAAACCTATTACAAAGTACTAAGTATACATCCGGAAGACAAAAATGCTCCAGAAAGGATCGCTAAGATAAAATCTGAAATTGAAAGTGAGAATAAGGATGATAAGTCTTAACTCCTCTTTCTTCTGATTTTAAAAAAAAATCATAATTCATTCTCCTCTTAAAATAAGAGGAGAGCTTATAACAAATAATAATTTAGTTAGCTTGTGCTCCTCTCTTTAGCTAAAGAGAGGTGGATTTTCTTTAGAAAATTCGGAGAGTTTGAAGCAAAAAGAGCAAAGCGATTTTTAGTTTTAGTAAATAAAATAGGAGTAAGCAAAATCTCCTCCTTTTTTCAAGGAGGAGTGGATTTCCATTAATAAAAAAATGGAAAGACGAGGTGGTTTTTAAAACCCTTCCGACTTCCAAAAAAAGCGGAAGTCATCTTCCCTTAAAAAAA
>JAGPUY010000452.1 GCA_018067265.1 Oceanihabitans sp.
CCCAAATATATTTTCGTTGAAAGGTTAGCAGAATTCCTGCCAATACTAACGGAAAGTAAGCAATTGCATGTGCTTTGGCGTTGTGACCAACACCGAGAATTATAATGAGGTAGGTGGAAAATCCGAAGGCGATAGCACCGAGAAAGGCCAGTTTATAATTAACTTTCATCACGAGTAATAATAGATAAATTCCTGAAAAATAAAGAAATAAATAATCTGCTGGTCGTGGTAAAAAACGAAGTGTTCGATCTAGTGTTTTTATGTATGTATAGGGATAACGAGCTCCTAATAGGTACGTTGGCATTCCGCCAAAAGCGTTATCTGTCCAATACAGTTCTTCTCCGGTAGCTTTACGGAATTGATTTTGTTTCTTTGCCATTCCAGCATACTGAACAATATCTGTTTGTTGCATTTTTTTCCCTTGCAATACCGGATAGAAATAGGCCAAAGATATTATAAGAAACAGCAATAATGCTACTGCATGAGGAATTATTTTTTTAAAATCTATATGCACTGGATGTCGTTTTTTATGGGTGTAAAGAATAAAAGCAATATACTAAACCTTTTTTGGAAAGGTATTTTAAAGGATTGAATTATTAGCCAACCTATTATAAATCTATATATTCTCCAGGGTTTTTAGAAGACTTTATTTCTGGAATTTTATCCATACTAGTTGCTCCTTTTTTTATAAGTTATTGAATTTCTCTGAGAATTTTTAAGTTTTCTTAGCTACGTGCCATTTCCTTACTGCTACAAATAACCTAGCCAAAATCTATAATTCATAACCTGAATAGAAGTAATGCTGGAAATTTGAAGTATACGCTTTTAAATTATATGAGAGAAAGCATTAAAATTAGAGATAAACCAAGCCTTAAATGGATGATCTAGTATTTGTATTATTGGTTGAAATTAGTTCATTAATAATAATTAAATCTTCAATCTAGAAGAAGCAGTAACGTCTTGCTCTGAAAAATCGCCTTCTAAATATTTCAAATAACCAACAATACCAATCATTGCAGCATTATCTGTGGTGAATTCAAATTTAGGGACATAGGTAGTCCAACCAAATTTTTGTTCTCCATTTTTCAACGCTTCTCGTATTCCAGTATTCGCAGAAACACCACCACCAATAGCAATATGATTAATGCCAGTTTGTTTGGTAGCAAGTTTTAGTTTATCTATTAAAATTCCTATAATGGTGTATTGTATAGAAGCACAAATATCATTTAGATTTTCTTCAATAAAATTAGGGTTCATTTTTACCTGCTTCTGTATGAAATATAAAATAGCAGTTTTTAATCCAGAAAAGCTAAAGTTTAAACCAGCGACTTTAGGTTTTGTAAATGGAAAAGCTTTCGGATTTCCTAGTTTAGCGCGTCGGTCAATTTCTGGACCTGCAGGATAGCCAAGACCAAGAATTTTTCCACTTTTATCAAAAGCTTCACCAACAGCGTCATCAATTGTTTCGCCAATAACTTCCATTTCAAAGTAATTAGAGACTTTTACAATTTGTGTATGCCCGCCAGAAATAGTCATGCCCAAAAACGGAAAAGGAGGTTTGCTAAAACCTGCTTCGTCTATAAAATGTGCCAAAATATGCGCTTGCATATGGTTGACTTCTATCAGCGGAATATCTAAACCAAAGGCCAACGATTTTGCAAAAGAAGTACCAACAAGTAAGGACCCCATTAATCCGGGACCTCTTGTAAAGGCTATAGCATGAAGCATTTCTTTTTTTATTCCAGCTTTTTCAATAGCTTGATGTACAACAGGTACAATGTTTTGCTGGTGTGCTCTAGAAGCTAATTCTGGGACGACACCACCATATTCTTCGTGTATTTTTTGGCTTGCAACAATATTGCTTAATACCTTGCCGTTTAGCAAGATAGAGGCAGCAGTATCATCGCAAGAAGACTCAATTGCAAGTATGTAAATATTTTGTGAGGACATTAGTAAATATTAGGCACAATAATTGTTAATTTTGACTTCAAAGTTATAACTTTAAAACGTATCAAAAAATTTTTTAAAATAGCATCCAAAATTGTGGCAGTCTTGCTACTGCTTTTCATCATATTGGTGTTGGTGCTTTCTATTCCTGCCGTTCAAACTAGACTCGGTAAATTTGCTACCAATTGGTTAAATACCGAATATGGTACAAATATTAACATAAATCGAGTAGGACTCCAATTCAATGGAGATGTGGAACTTAAAGAGATTCTGATACGAGATTATAAAAAGGATACACTTATTAGTGCCATAGAATTGAATACTTCTATTTTAAATTTTAATAATCTTATCAATAGCAAACTTGCTTTTGGAGATATAGATTTAGAAGGTTTAATTTTTAATATTAAAACCTATAAAGGAGAACCAGAATCCAATCTAAATGTTTTTGTTGCTCGTTTTGATGAAGACAACCCAAGAAAAAGTGAGAATACTTTTTTAATGTCTTCTAGTGATATTTCTATTTATGGTGGAACCTTTCGGCTTATTGATGAAAATAAAGAAACGCCAAAAATCTTAGAGTTTTCTGCTATAGATATAAACGCAACTAATTTTTTAATTAATGGTCCAAATGTTAGTACTAGAATAAACACATTGGTATTTAAGGATAGTCGTGGTTTGGAAATGAAAAATTTGTCTTCCGATTTCACATATACGCTTAATGATATTACACTTGCCAATTTAAAACTGAAAACAACGCACTCTTCTTTACAAGGAGATTTGAAATTTTCTTATGACCGAGAAGATTTTTCAGACTTTACAAACAAAGTAAATGTAGACGCTAATTTTACAGAAGCTAGTGTCGCTTTAGATGAGTTAAATGCGTTTTACAATGAATTTGGAATTGGACAACGAGCAGATTTTAATGCAGAAATTCATGGAACATTAAATGATTTGAATGTCGATAATTTAAATCTGACAACAAACTCTAGAACAAAAATTTATGGCGATTTAAATTTTAAAAATTTATTTAATGCGGCAGATGATAATTTTTCTATGCACGGAAAATTTTCAAATCTTTCTTCGAACTATAAATCCTTAAAGGCATTATTGCCAAATGTACTTGGAGAAGCTATTCCTTCGGTTTTTGATAAACTTGGAAATTTTAATATTAAAGGGATAACTTCTATTACCACTTCTACCATAAAAGCAGATCTTAAAATCGATACCGATTTAGGCTATCTCGTTTCTAATTTAGAAATGAAAAAAATCAATGACATAGATAACGCAACCTATAAAGGAAATATTATTTTCGATGATTTTGATATTGGTACTTTTCTGAATGATCCTAACTTAAAAAAGGCTTCCTTAAATTTAGATGTGGACGGCAAAGGTTTCACCCAAGAAAACTTAAATACAAAGGTAGAAGGAGATATTTATTCTATAAATTATAACGAATATATCTATCAGAATATTCTTGTTTCAGGGAATTTAAAAGATAAGGTATTTAACGGAAAAGTAGATTCAGAAGACAAAAATTTTAAACTTAAGTTTAATGGTTTAGCCGATTTTTCACAAGAAATAAACAAGTTTGATTTTGTTGCCAATGTAGATTATGCCAATCTTAAGGCCCTTAATTTTATTAAAAAAGACAGTATGTCTGTGTTTAAGGGAATTGTCGACATGAAAATGGAAGGTACCACCTTAGACAATGCCGTTGGAAGTATCCAATTCAATAAAACTTATTATCAAAACGAAAACGACGAGTATTTCTTTGATGACTTTGCTGTAGAATCTTCCTTTATCGATAAGGTAAGATATATAAATGTAAACTCACCCGATATTATTGAAGGACAAATGAGTGGTGTTTTTTTAATAGATGATATCGACGAACTTTTTATTAACGCAATAGGTAGTTTGTATACTAAATATAGTCCGTATGAGGTATCTACAAACCAGTATATAGACTTTAATTTTAAGATTTATAACAAGATTATTGAGGTCTTCTTACCAGAATTAAAACTTGGTAAAAACACTTTTGTAAAAGGAAGAGTAGAAAGCGACGAAAAAGAGTTTAAACTTACTTTTAAATCGCCTAAAATAGAATGGCTAGATTACTTTGCAAATGCCATCGAACTGCAAGTAGATAATAAAAATCCATTATTTAACACCTATGTCGAAGTAGATAGTTTACATACGGATATCTATAATATTTCAAAGTTTAATCTTATTAATGTAACTATTAATGATACGCTTTTTATGCGTTCCGAATTTAAAGGAGGAAAAACAAATAGCGATTTATACGACCTAAGTTTCTACCATACTAAAAACGAAGCAAACCAGTCTATTGTAGGTTTTAAAAAATCAGATGTAACTTTTAAAGGAAACAAATGGTACATCAATGAAAATAAAGATAGTTTCAATAAAGTAACTTTTGATCCTAATTTTGAAAACTTTAATCTAGATCAATTTGTACTGAACCATAATGACGAAGAAATTCGACTTTCCGGAATCATAAATGGCAAAAACAATAAAGATTTAAAGCTGCATTTTAAGAATGTGTTTTTAGATAAAATAACGCCAGATATTAACGATTTAAGTTTAAAAGGATTAGTAAATGGGAAGCTAGATGTATTGCAGAAAAACGGAAACTATCTTCCAGAATCTACAATAACTATTGATGATTTAGAAGTGAACGACTTAGTTTTAGGTTCTTTTGATGCCAATATAAAGGGAAACCAATCCTTAACCAACTACACCATAAATGCAAGTATTAAAGATGATGAAAAAAAATCTTTTAGTGCCATTGGTAATGTAGATGTATCTTCAGAAGCATCTAATATTGATGTCGCCTTGCTTTTAAATGAATTTAATTTACAGCCATTAAATCCTTTTCTAGAAGACGTATTAAGAGATATTAGAGGTTTAGCAACAGGAAGAGTTCAAGTATCCGGAAGTCTAAAAAAACCTAGTATGGATGGGCAATTAGCATTAGATCAAGGAGGTTTAGGTATTCCTGAATTAAATGTAGACTATAGTTTTACAGAGAAATCTTCGGTTACTTTAAACAACCAAACATTTCGATTTAATACTATAGATATAACCGATACGGTGTATAATACTAAAGCTGTTTTAGACGGAAGCTTAAGTCATGTGAATTTTGGAGATTGGAGCATGAATTTAAATCTGGATACCGATAGACTGCTGGTTTTAAATACTACCGAAGATGAAGACCGATTGTATTACGGAACAGGATTTATTGGTGGTACTGCAAATATTTATGGTCCAGCAAACCAATTAAGAATAAATGTAATTGGAGCAACCAAGAAAGGTACCGTCTTTAAAATCCCTTTAACAGATAATGAATCCTTTGGAGATAACTCTTATATACATTTCCTTTCTCCTGAAGAAAAACAAGCGAAATTAGAAGGAAAAGATATTACAACAGATGATATTTCAGGATTGGAATTAGATTTCGATTTAGATGTAACGCAAGATGCTGAAATTGAAATTGTAATGGACAAAGTAAGTGGAAGTACCATTAGAGGTCGCGGAGAAGGTGGTTTACTAGTCGAAATTAATACCAATGGGAAGTTTAATATGTATGGTGATTTTTCTGTCTTTGAAGGAACCTATAAATTTAGATATGGCGGAATCATACAAAAAGATTTTACCGTAGTTCCTGGTGGTACGCTTGCTTGGGATGGATCGCCATTAAAAGCCCGAATCGATATAGAAGCTATTTATAAAACGCAAGCAAATCCATCCCCTTTATTAGATTCTCCAATAAATAGACGTATTCCTGTTAATTTAAAGATTGCGTTAACTGGTGAATTAGAAAAACCAGAACCAGATTATAATTTCGAATTCCCTAATCTAAGTTCTACGGTAAGATCGGAGTTAGATTATAGATTAGAATCTAAAGACGATAGAAGTAATCAGGCTATTTATTTGCTAGCAACAGGTTCTTTTTCTAGTAGTTTGAGTGAGCTTAATGTAAATGGTACTATTGAAGAAAGAATAAATGGTATTATTAACGGCTTACTTTCCGATGGCGATAATAAACTACAAGTAGGATTAAATGTAGAACTTGGCGAAAACACACCAGATTACCAGTCAGATGATAGGTTAGGAGTAACGCTACAAACGAATATTAGCGATCGTATTCGTATAAACGGTAAAGTTGGTGTGCCAATTGGTGGAATTAGCCAAAC
>JAGPUY010000453.1 GCA_018067265.1 Oceanihabitans sp.
GAATGAACTTTCTAGCAGCTTACTATAGTGGTAAATATGCAAAATTACATGACTTTAATCAAAGTGATATTAGTGCTTTAAATGGTGATTTAAAATTTGCCGTTGAAAATTTAGGACAAACAGCAAGTGATTTTACAGTAACAGTAACGGCTGTTTCTAATAACATTGCAACTATTTCTACTAACCCTGGAAACGTTGGAGGTTCCGTTACTGAAAGTTTTACCGCAGCACAAGTATTAGAACAAAGAACTGTAAATATTGGTTATACATTAAATCCTGGAGTGCAACCTAACGATAAAATAGAATTTAAAGTAGTACTTACTAATAATTATGCTACCGATAATGTTTTATATGAAGCAAATATTATTAAACATTACACACCAGCTATTTTATTTGATGATAACTCAGGTACTTTAAGTAATTGGAATACAACTGCTGGAACTTGGTATACCACAACAGATACATTTTCTGGTGCAAATGCAATAAGAACTACAAATTCAATTCCTTATGCTGCCAATCAAACAACTAGATTGCAAATGAATGGTTCTGTAGATTTAACAGGATTACCAACCGCTGTTATTCAGTTTTATGGAAAATGGGATTTAGAACGTAGTTTTGATTACGTACAACTAGAAGGTTCTACAAATGGAACCAACTGGACTCCTTTATGTGGTAAACTTACTAAACAAGGTGCTCCTGATGCGAATAATAACTATTCTCAAAAATCAGGAACCGATAACGATTTTCAACCAGATTACGAACCTCTTTATGATGGGGATACGCAAGGAAAATGGAACATGGAAGAAGTTGTAATTGATGCAGGTACTAATTCCTTTCTATATAATGAAAGTACTGTTTTTCTAAGATTTGAGTTTAGAACAGATTCTAATAATAGAGATGACTCTTATGTCAATATGGATTTTGAAGGTTTTTCTTTTGATGACTTCAAAGTAATTGGTATTCAAATTCCTTGTGAAACAACGGTACCAACAAATTTAAGCGTATCTAATGTAGATGCAAACAGCGCTACTGCTAATTGGGATTTAATTCCTTCGGCAACTTATGACTTAAGATATAAGGAAACTGCTGCATTCACTTGGATTGATGTTTTAGATTTAACATCTAATACATATGACATTACTGGATTAACTCCCTCTACTCCATATGATGTTGAAGTAAAAACTAAATGTACTACTTCTGCATCTGCATATACTAGTAGTGATTTTACAACTACTGCAATTAGCTATTGTCCTTCTGAAGGAAATAACGCTAATGACGATGATGAATGGATTGGAAATGTAACACTTGGAGATATTAATAACACAACAGGAGACAATAGTTATTCCGATTATACAGCAATGTCAACAGATTTAGACAAAACCTTAACGCATAGTATTTCGGTAACCAAATCTTGGTTAGGATCAACTTATGATGAAGGTATTGCAGTTTGGATAGACTTCAATCAGGATGGCGATTTTGACGATGCCAATGAAAATGTTGTATCACTTGCTGCAAATGATACACCAATAGTATCTGGAAACATCACTATTCCTATATCTGCTTTACCAGGTAATACAAGAATGAGAGTCTCTCTAAAGTACAACGGTTTAGCAACTAGTTGTGAATCTTTTCAATATGGAGAGGTTGAAGATTATACTGTAAATATCATTGAAGAAACACTTAGTAATTCAGATTTTGATTTAAATGAAATCTCTGTATACCCAAATCCGTTCAATAATATTATTAATATAAAACTACCTAATAGCTTAAATAATAATTCAATTAGCGTAGACTTATATGATATAAGCGGTAGGTTAATTACTAAATTAGAAAACAAACATGCGGTAAATAATACTATTAACGTATCTAGTTTAGATAATTTATCTAGTGGTGCTTATTTCTTAAAAATTATGGACAACACTTCAAACAATACGGTAATACGAAAAATCATCAAGTAAAAAATTACCGATGAAATGCAAATAAAAAAGCTGAAATGTAAAAATTCGGCTTTTTTATTGTTTATGAAAATCACCAAATTACATTTACAAAGTGTATTTCATCGAGTAAATTTGCGTTTTAAGGAGTTTTTACCTATATTTGCTTCATTAATTATTTGGCCCCAAACTAAAAAGAATTAACCTTTTATGAAAAATCCTACTCACTCAGTACGAGCGTACTTGTTATTATTCAGTGCACTACTGTTTTCAAGTTATATTTTCTCTCAAGATTTCAATGTTCAGCATATAGAGCACAACGTTCCTAGAACTGGAACAACCTCTACAATTACTGCTGTATCATCTATCAACAACGCATTTGTTATTAACACTAACAATAGAAAGTCTCAAGCTGGTAGATCGGATGAAAATAGTGCAAACAGTCCAGGAAGAGATTTATCTGGCGCTATTCGATTAACCGCAACAAATACAGTTACTTATTATAGAGAAGGTAACTCTGTTAATAGTAACACTAGATTTAATTCTTCCGTTTGGGAATATACAGGGATTCCTGGTGGTCCTAATGAATTTATTGTTCGTGGAAGATATATTGTTACCCTTAATGGAACGAATAATGATGTAACCCAATCTTTAAGTGGAATCACTAATGCCAATAAGACTATCCCATTTATTACTGGGATAATCAATAATGCTGCATCCGCTGGTTCTGATTCTGGTTCTGCTATTGCCTATTTAGAAAATTCATCCACATTAACAGTTCAAAAAGGTTCAAATGCCGATAATGTTTCGGTATATATAACAGTTGTAGAATTCATTGGTAGTAATTGGAGCATCCTACATGGAGATTCAGGAAATGTTTCTAATGATTCTGGAGATATCACACTACGTGCAAATGCTAATGGTACCGGATCTGCGACAAATGTTAGCGATTGGGATAATGCCATGATTTTTACACATCATAGAGGGAATATGGATGATTCTAACACAGATGAAGCCATTGCAGACAACTGGCCTATAACAGTTCCAGGATCGAATAATCAAATTGTTTCATGGGATTTTGATGGCGATCACGATGCCCAAACAAATGGTAACAGACACTTTGTACATATTGCTAACAACCCAGACATCAAGATTTCTAGATTTTCTAATTCTAGTAATACAAGTGGTGAATCCACAGAAGATATTACATCCGCTTCATTATCCAATACAAATCAAGCACTTATTATTGGTA
>JAGPUY010000459.1 GCA_018067265.1 Oceanihabitans sp.
CGTGTTACTCGGGCTAAAGAACGATTGTCCTGAAATTGCAGAGATGACATCTAATAGAATAATCCCTGGAATAAAATACTTTGCTTTTATAGGAATTGGTAAAAAGATCATCATCAGTTTGGCTTCTGGATTCATCATACCAAATGCAGCTAGAATTCCCATAATACAACCAGATGCCCCGACCATAGATGCATTATAAATAGGAAACGCTGCTTTCAGGTTTACTAATTGTGCTTCCGTAATTCCGGAAATGGATTCGTTAGAAGTAAACATATGCACTAACTGATCATTCGTTAATCCCGAACTTATCAATTCGTCATATAAAGGAATATAGCTAAAGTAATAATACCCCAACTGAAACAATACGGCTCCTAATCCTGCAGAAATATAGACAAATAAAAATTTCTTACTTCCCAAAACCTGTTCTACAGGGCTACCAAACATCCATAAAGCAAACATATTAAAACCTAAATGCATTAGGCTAAAATTTTGTAAATCTGCTCCTCCATGCATAAACATGTGGGTAATTATTTGCCAAGGTTGAAACGCCGCATTTTTAGGAAAATATAGCGCAAACCATTCGTAAAACAACTGCCCTCCACCAATAAATAATGTACCAATAAACATAAGAACGTTTATGATAATTAGATGTTTTACTGTGTCTGTTATTCTATTCATATTTATTTTCCATCTTTCGACTTCGCTCTAGATAAACTCCAGAGGAAATCTGTTTTAGTTAATCTTAATCTATAAAAATTTTCTATCCAACTCGTCCATGGTCATGGTAACAAAAGTTGGTCTATTCATTGCAGAAACATTAGGTTCTTTACAAGCAAAAAGCTTATTTACCAAATGCTCTTGCTCTTGCAGACTTAAGCTTTGCCCGGTTTTAATGGCCAAACTTTTGGACATCGATTTTGCCAATAAATCTGTCGCACTAAAATTACTATCCGGCACTTCGTTTTCTACATCGCTAATGAGTTGTTCTAAAATAATAGAAACCTCACTTTCTGGAACGCTTACAGGAACTCCTGTAATTTCTAAGCTATCTTCATTTATAGAAGCAAACATAAATCCTGTATGTTCTAAATCTTCTTTTACTTGATGGATAATGGCAATTTCTTGTGATGAAAAATGCAATTGTAAAGGGAACAATAATTGCTGACTCATCGCTTCCTTTACCGTCAGGTTCTTCAGGAAATCTTCGTATAAAACACGTTGGTGTGCTCTATGCTGATCTATAAGTAGCATTCCAGACTTTACCTTACTAATAATATATTTATTATTTAACTGGTAGGTAGATTGCTGCTGTTCCACTTCGTTTTCATTGGTAAACATAGAAGCAGTTTGCTCATCACTTTCAAAGTGGACTTCGCTAAAATCTTGCTGTGTTTTGGTACTTTTAGATTCTAACCCAACATATAAACCTTCCCAGCTTCCTGCAATTTCTTTTTTATAAGAAACTTGTTGTTTTACAACTGGGCTTCTTTCTTCTTGAAAAGGATTAAAACTACGATCGACCTCTATGGTTGGCGTACTTCCTCCTTTATTTTTAAAACCATAAGGTGTATCTAAATTAGCGTCCCGGTCAAAATCTAAAACGGGAGCAATATTAAATTGTCCCAAACTATGTTTCACCGCAGAACGCAAAATAGCATATAAAGTATGCTCATCATCAAACTTAATTTCGGTTTTTGTAGGATGTATATTGATATCTATGGTTTGCGGATTTACCTGCAAGTTTAAAAAGTAACTTGCATGTGCGCCATCTTTTAACAAACCTTCAAAAGCCGAACCTATTGCATGGTTTAAATAGGCACTTTTTATAAACCTATCGTTGACAAAAAAGAACTGTTCGCCTCTAGATTTTTTTGCATATTCTGGTTTACCAACAAATCCTGAAATCTTCAATACTTCGGTATCTTCTTCCACAGGAACCAATTTTTCATTGGTTTTTGTTCCGAATAAATTTACAATTCGTTGTCTATAATTACTTTCTGGAAGTTGAAAAACTTCGGAACCATTATGATACATTGCGAATGCTATATTAGGATGCGCTAAGCTAACCCGATGAAATTCATCTATAATATGACGTAATTCTACCGTATTGGATTTTAAAAAATTTCGTCTTGCTGGAATATTAAAAAACAAGTTTTTAACCGCAATGGAAGTTCCTTTAGGAGTCACAACGACTTCTTGTTCTTCAATTTCGCTACCCGCTATAATAATGCTAGTACCAACCTCTTGGTCCTCTTGTTTGGTTTTTAATTCTACATGCGCAATTGCAGCAATACTTGCCAAAGCTTCCCCTCGAAAGCCTTTGGTATTCAGTTTAAAAAGGTCGTCTGCCGTTCTAATTTTAGAAGTTGCATGACGCTCAAAACTTAAACGAGCATCTGTTGTGCTCATTCCTTTACCGTCGTCTATGACTTGAATTAAAGTTTTTCCAGCCTCTTTTACTATTAGTTTAATACTTGTAGCTTGCGCATCAATAGCATTTTCTAGTAATTCTTTTACTACCGAAGCAGGTCGTTGTACTACCTCACCAGCTGCAATCTGGTTTGCAACATGATCAGGTAAAAGTTGAATAATATCTGCCATAAATTATTTTGAAAAGAATATAGATAAGTCAAAATCTATAATAAACAAAAATACAAATATGAGGATAGCAAGAATAATTAAAACGCGTTTATTTGCGGTTTTATCTTCGTTGTTTTTATAGTCGTTAAGCGCAGAAACCAGTTTTGTTTTTATGCCTCCTTGACTACCAACCGTTTGCCTTTGATCATCAAATTTGTGTTTAATTTCATACGGATTTCCTTCCCCTTTAAAATATTGAGGAGTGTAATCAAACTTTCTGTTTTGTTTTGTTTTAAAAATTCCCATAATCTTTGCTTTATTAGTAACTACCTAAAATATATAACAGTACCAATACAGCTATCAAAAACAGCACCATAACCGTTAAGCTAGAAAGAAAACTTCCTTTTCGTTTAGAGGTTCCTCGAATGTCGTCCCATTTGGAACTTAGGGCTTCTTTTTCGATTTGCTCTTGTTCTCTTTGATGTTTAGGTTTATAACTAAACGATTTGTTTCTGCGTTGATTAAATAAATTCACTGTAAAATTAAAAGTCTAAGTTACCTTCAAATTTACTTAATTTACAAGGAAATATAGGTTTGAAAATGCTAAAAATTGTTAACAAATAGCACAGAAAACAGATGTTAGAAGATAGATGTAGTAAAATTCTTAAAGAGAAATGGAATACGAACGCTGTACACTTTTTGTACCAAAATTGGGAATACGAGAAGTAGCAGTGCTGTTTGTTGTAATGTTATGAGACGGAAACTGAAAACAGCATACAAAAAATTGCTTCTTACAAAGTCCTGAAGAAGCAAAGCTGTGGCATTTTCTCTTATTGCTTTGTTAAGCGGAAGCTAAAAACGTATACTAAAAAAAAACTAAAGTATATTTAAAGCCGCCATTTTAATTGCAGCTACAGCAGCTTCTGTTCCTTTATTACCGTGAATTCCACCAGAACGTTCTATACCTTGTTGCATATTCATATCTGTAAGTACACAGAAAATCACAGGCACATCATGTATTACGTTTAAGTCTTTAATACCTTGAGAAACGGCTTCGCAAACAAAATCGAAATGTTTTGTTTCTCCTTGAATTACGCTACCAATTGCAATGACAGCATCGACATTATACTGTTGCATTTTTTTGCTTCCAAAAATAAGCTCGTAACTACCAGGAACATTCCAACGTAATATGTTTTCTTCTAAAACACCATTTTCAAGAAGTGTATCAAAAGCACCTTTGTATAAGCCTTCGGTGATGTTATCGTTCCATTCTGAAACAACAATCCCAAACCGAAAATCTTTCGCGTTTGGGATTGTGTTTTTATCGTAATCGGATAAATTTTTATTTACTGTTGCCATATTTCTTTCCGCGAAAGCGGTAATTTATTTAGTAGCCAACACTTCTGCTTTACCTATAAATGCATCAATATTTGAAGCTTCGGTAGCAGTAGGATATTCTTCTTTAATTTTATTAAAATGCTTTAACGCTTCACCAGCTTTACCTAGATCTAAAGCAGTAACACCTGCTTTGTATAAGTACATTGGTGTTGTTAATTCATTATTACGCATTTGGGCAGCTTGCACATAATAACCTAAAGCATCTTCTTTTTGGTTTAATTGTACAAAAGCATCTCCAATTGCTCCTTTAGCAATAGGTCCAGTAGCCTCGTCTTTTCCGGTATATTTACCTAAATACGAAACAGCATTCTTGTAATCTTTTTGGTTTAAGTACGCCATTCCTGCATAATAGTTTGCAAGATTTGCAGCTTCTGTTCCGCTGTGTTCTGATATAATATCTAACATACCGTATTTACCTTCACCTCCATTTAATGCTAAATTAAATAAAGAATCCTTATCGGTTCCTGTTACAGCTTCGTTATAGTACTTTTGCGCTTGAAACATATCGTTCATCGCTTCTGTTTGTCCTGGTTTAGCTACAAATTCTTTATAACCTAAATACCCCAAAACACCAACTGCTACAATACCAATTATTACAAAAATGTATTTTTGGTTTTTGATAACCCAGTCTTCGGTTTTAGAAGCTGTTTCATCTAAGGTATTAAAGACTTCAGCTGTTGTTGAGTTTTCCTCTTCAACATGTACTTCTTCTTCTTTCGTTTTCGGTTTATATCCTCTTTTCTTGTATGTCGCCATTATTTTGTTAGTTATTGCGTGGCAAAAATAAAATTTTTCTTCACAAATAAGGTTTATTTATTTGTTATTTTTCAATATTTTGCAAGACATTTCAAGAAAACAACTTCTAGAATTCCGATTATCCCACTTTTTTATGATTTTAAAATCACTTTCTTTACTTAATTATAAGAATTTTGACAGCATTTCTTTCACCTTTAATGAAAAAATAAACTGCATTGTTGGTAACAATGGCGTGGGTAAAACAAATATACTAGATGCTATTTACCATCTTTCGTTTGGGAAAAGTTATTTTAATCCTATTGCTTCTCAAAATATAAAACACAACGAAGAGTTTTTTGTAATTAATGGCGATTATGAAAAAGAAAACAACACAGAAAAAATTGTTATTAGCTTAAAAAAAGGTCAAAAGAAGGTTATTAAGAGAAATAATAAGGCCTATGAAAAATTTAGCGAACATATTGGCTTCTTACCTTTGGTAATTATTTCACCAGCAGATCGGGATTTAATTACAGAAGGAAGTGACACCAGACGCAAATTTATAGACAGTGTAATTTCACAAAGTGATAAGACGTATTTAGACCATTTAATTAAATACAATAAGATTTTAGCACAACGAAACTCGTTATTAAAATATTTCGCACTAAATAACACGTACAATCAAGATACTCTTGAAATTTACAATAACCAGTTAACGGATTACGGAACCCGAATTTTTAAATCGAGAGATGCTTTTTTACAAGAGTTTATTCCTATTTTTAAATCGCGTTACGAAGCGATTAGCAATAATAACGAAAGTGTAGATTTAGTGTATAAAAGTGATTTGTTTGAAGCAGACCTCAACACGCTTTTAATGCGCGTTATAAATAAAGACAAAGCGCTACAATATACGAGTACAGGGATTCATAAAGACGATTTGATTTTTAATATCGCAGAACATCCAATTAAAAAATTTGGTAGTCAAGGACAGCAAAAATCTTTTTTAATCGCTTTAAAGTTGGCACAATTTGATTTTATAAAAAAACAAAGTGGTGTAAACCCAATTCTGCTTTTAGATGATATTTTTGATAAGTTAGACGAACAGCGTGTTGCACAAATTATTAAATTGGTGGATGATGAGAACTTCGGACAACTATTTATTAGCGATACCCATGCAGAACGAACCGAAAACGCAGTAAAACAAGTACATCAATCTTTTGAAATTTTCAAACTATGATTTTTAGAAACAAGACTTCAAGAAACAAGAAACAGGAAAAATCATCACTGACATTGCGAAGTTCTTTTCCTTTAAAAAAGCAATGGCAATCTTTTGCAATGCTAGTAGGTCTTTTCCTTTTTAGTTGCTCACCAAATCCGGAAACATTTGTAACCCATATAAATGGGTATTGGGAAATTGATGAAGTTATCTTGCAAGACGGAAGTAAAAAGGACTATAATTATAATGATACTATTGATTATTTTGAAATAAACGATAGTTTAACTGGAATCCGAAAAAAACTAAAACCTAATTTTTTTGGCACTTTTGAAACGTCAAAAGATGTAGAAATGATACGAATTATTATAGAAAACGATAGTTTAAACGTATACTACACTACTCCTTTTGCTACTTGGAAAGAAACTATTCTGTTAGCAACTAAAGCGCAGTTAAAAATAATAAACCAGAATAAGGACGTATATTTATACAAACGCTACCAACCTTTAGATTTAGGCGAAATAAATAAGAACTAATAAATAAGAGATTCTGTCTGGAGTTTATTTTGAGTCCAATAAATAAATTAAAAAGATTTCCGCTTTCACGGAAAATAAATATGGCAAAACGAAATAATGAAAATTTAAGCATATCAGATGCTTTAAAAGAATTTGTTGAAACCAACAAATTAGAACGTGGTTTAGATAAAGTGAATGTAGCGGACGCTTGGGCAAACCTAATGGGAAATGGTGTAAATAATTATACCACAGCAATACAATTAGAACGCGAAACCTTATATATACAATTAAGTTCAAGTGTTTTAAGAGAAGAATTGAGTTATGGCAAAGAAAAAATAATTAGAATGCTCAATGAGAGTCTAGGAAAAGAGATCATTAAAAAGCTGGTACTAAGATAAATACAAAATTTATTTCATATTAAATTTATTGGTATTATATTTGTATTAGTAGAATTAATTAATATTTAATATTTTAACAATGAGTAAAGGAACAGTAAAGTTCTTCAACGATACCAAAGGATTTGGTTTTATCACAGAAGAAGGTTCAAACAAAGAACATTTTGTACACATTTCGGGATTAATCGATGAAATTCGTGAAGGCGATGACGTTGAATTCGAATTAACAGAAGGAAAAAAAGGATTAAACGCAATAAACGTTAAAGTTATATAATTTATAAGCTTATCTTTTTAGAACACAAACGCAACCAGTTGGTTGCGTTTTTTTTGTTTTTACACTGCTTGTTTTACTTGCCTGCGCTACGCTACATTTCTTTTTTAGTATAAAATATAAAGCAGCGAAAAAACAGAAATAAATAACCACAATATAAAGGCAAATACGATTGGCTTTACACCCGATGCTTTTAAATCATTAATAGATATATTAGAACCTACAAGAAACAGCGTTACAATAAGCAATCGCTTCGCTATAAGTACTATAAAACTAGTTGCCGATTCTGGTAAAACATGGCAACTGTTTATACCGATTGCAATTATAAATAAGATAATAAAATAGGGAATCTTTATTTTTTCTCCTTTCGTTTTAAATAGAAACATGGAAAAAATGGACAAAGGTATAATCCATAAGGTTCGTGTTAGTTTCACTGTCGTTGCTATTCGTAAAGCTTCCTCTCCATAACCTAAAGCAGCTCCAACGACAGAACTTGTATCATGAATCGCAATGGCGCACCATAAACCAAATTGCGCTTGTGTTAGATTAAAGAAATGACCTACTGCTGGAAAAATAAACAGCGCAATAGCGTTTAAAAAAAACACAATACCTAAGGCAACACTTATCGTTTTACTTTTTGCTTTAATAACGGGTGCAATGGCCGCAATGGCGCTTCCACCACAAATAGCCGTTCCGGAACTAATAAGATGTGCTAATTTTAAATCTAACTTCAAAATTCTTGCTAATAAAAATCCGAAACCAATCGTTAAAAAAATAGAAAACATGGTCAGTTCTAATCCTTGCTTACCAGTTTCTAGTGTTTCATTAATAAACATTCCAAAACCTAAACCAACCACCGAAATCTTCAAAAAAAGATGAAAAGCCTTCTGGCTGTACTTCGGAAAAGGATTATGACATACAAGTGTAAAAACAAAGCCAAGCAATAATGCGGTTGGACTATTTATTCCGCCTAAAAAAGCGACACTAATTATAAGGAGATAGGCAATTTTTGAAAACAAATCTTTCATATCATTTCGTATTATTACCCTACAAAAGTAAATCTAAGAAATAACTTTCAAGCAAATTAATTAGTTATTAAGCATAACTAAAAGTTATAGCTATGTCGGATGAAATTTTCGAGATAATCTACAGTCTTAGATTGAAAACCCGTTCTTTTTATAAAGTAAAACCACCTTTCGATACTGAAATCTTTAATGTCTATTATTTTTAATTTATTATGGATTAGATCGTTATGAATAGCATTAATAGACAAAAGCGCATAATGATCGGAATGATACAGGTAGTTTTTAATCGCTTCGGTACTATTTAAAGACACAACACTATTTAGATTTTTTATATTATTTTGTAATAGAAACGCATCAATAATAGTCCGTGTTCCAGAACCTTTTTCTCGTTCAATAATAGGAATTTCTTGCAGCGTTTCCATAGTAATACTGCCTTTCTTAAAAAGATTATTATTCACATTGGTAACCAATACAATTTCGTCTTTTATAAACTTTTCAAAATGTAATTTAGTATTAGAAATACTACCTTCGGTAATACCAAAATCTATTTCTTCATTCAGAATAAAATCTTCAATATGGGCTGAATTATCACTTATTATTTTAAATTTTGTCTGTGGAAACTGTTCTCTAAACTTTGCTATTATTTTAGGAATTATATAATTAGACAAAGTAGTACTAACTCCTAATTCAATCACCTCTGGAAAAACGTCTTTTTTGTGCAGAAACTGTTCCTCCATTTCAGAAAAAATAGCGAGTATTCTATTGGCATATACAAGAAAGGACTTCCCTTCTGCTGTAAGTTCTATCGAGTTTCTTTTTCTGGTAAAAAAGGTTGTTTTATATTCTTCTTCTAAATTTTTAATGGATTTAGATACCGCTGGTTGCGAAACAAATAATTGTTCTGCTGCTTTGGTAAAGCTCAAGTGTTTTGCAACAACTTTAAATAGATGTAACTTCGTTTTCATTCTCTCTTATGTAAAAAACCAATAAAAGCACAACTATTACTAGCTGTGCTTTTATTTAGGTCATTCTAATATAATTATTCTTTTACAAGCTTAATAACCGTTTTAGTTTCTGGTGAAGCCACTGTCATAAAGTAAATACCAGAAGCAAGATCTGCAATATCTATTTGCTTTTCTTGTAACATATTAGTTAAATCTATTTGAGCAACAGATCTACCATTAATATCATGAATACTTGCAGTGCTTAAATCTATGTTTTGCGTTTTAAGTAATGTAAACAAACCGTTTGAAGGATTTGGATATACTTTTATACTGCTATTTAAAGTTTCAAATTCGCTAACCGATAAAATTCTTTCACAGTTATAAACTACCACATCATCTAAATACCAACCTTCAATACCATTACAACCATCGGTACCCAATTCCCATCTAAATCTAACAGTGCTATTAGCGCCAAGACCAATAACAGATAAATCTATAATACTTTTTCCCCAACTACCAGTAATAGAACCACCATTAGTACCTGTAAAAGCAACCTCTCCTAGCATTGGATTATCATTTCCGTTAATGTTTAACGTATTATTATATGCATTATGTGTAAATGCGTTACTTGGTAAAACACTCCACGTAACACCATTGGTTACACTGTACTTTATATTTCCACCATCCCATTGCGACTCTGTTGCCACATAATGATCAAAAGCCATTTCATACACACCATCTGCAAAATCTGGTAATATAATTAACGGACTTTCTAGTCTAATTATTCCGTTTTGCAAATCGGCACCACAATCTCCATTTATTGGATCTGCACCAAAAACTGCTTGTCCTACTCTACCGTTTGGTAAACTAGCACTTATAGCCCAAGGTCTAGACTCCCAAGTTGCAGGATTACTTGGTAACTCTGTAGCGATCCAAGTACCTAAACCAGATTCCCAATTTTCAAAAAACACAGGGTTATTCGTTGCCGCTTCACATAAGGTTGGTGCTTCTATTAAAATTGGCGTAAAGCCACACTGATCTGGAAAAATGCGAAACTCTACTGCGAATAATACTTTTATTAATTCATCGAAATCTGCCGTTGTTATTATTTCTCCAGAAGGTCCAGCTGGCGTACTGGTTGTTGTAAGTCCTTCTAAGTTTATTCCTATTAAATCGGTACAAGAAGCTTCTAAAGCATTCGCCAACGAAGTAAAATCACTTGTAGCTGTTAGATACGTACTTTGCGCTCTCCAAAAAATATGAGCCGCTTTAGTGAAACCAATACCATTAATGGTTTGTCCGTTATACGTTCCTCCATCTACTAATAAAGCATAGGCATGATTTGGCACTCCGGAATTAACGTGTACACCACCAGAATCACTATCTGCACAGTGATACTGATTATCTGTAACTTTTCCTGGCGCATTATTACACGTAGGATCCCAAAGATCACGTATTGGTGCAGAGAAAAAGGATGCATCTTCTCCCATTCTCCATCTCAAGGAACTACCACAAGCGGTTCTTAAGGAAAGATCTTCGCCATCATCTTCATAATTGTTGAGTAAATCTACCGTTTCTCCCCAAATATCGGAGTACGATTCATTAATAGCTCCAGCTTGCCAAGCATAAATTAATCCACTAGTATATTCGGTATATGCATGTCCCCATTCGTGAGCAATTACATCATCTGCAGCAGTACCATCTCGGTAGTTTGTTGTAGAACCATTCCAACTTGCATTGGCCACATTTGGATCATTATTTACGGTTCGCATTTGCGCTCCGTTACCATCATAAGAATCAAAACCAAAAGTATGATTAAACATATGATATACTTGTGCTGAAGTTTCTACCTCATTTATTTGCCAGCTCGTTAATGTTCCTGGTAAGGCATCACCTTCCTCCCAAACGGCATTCCCTATATTGTCTTCGTAAACAATTCGATGTAATGCATTTGCCATTCCTGTAAATTGTTCTACAATTTCCTGTGTATGTGCATTGACAAAAAGAAACTCTCTCACATCCTTATCATTTCTAACTTCCACTTCATAAACAAGATACTTTGCAGTGAAATCACCTTGTGCTAATCCTTTTTGAAAAACATATAATGTGTTTTTATTTACTTTTAAAGGTACTCCTGAAGTATTTAAATTTTGATTCTGAACAGTTTCTATTGCAATAGCATTAGCCAATGTAGCAGATATACTTGGTG
>JAGPUY010000005.1 GCA_018067265.1 Oceanihabitans sp.
TTGCTAGTTTCTGATGTGGATAACGTAACCAACTGGAGGTCTGTTTTAGTACACGGTAAATTTGAGCAACATTTTGGTAGTGATGCAAAATCTTATTTACACAAATTCTCATTAGGAATTAAAGATATCATTCTAGAAAAAGAACAAAGTAAAGCCAACTTTATTAGCGACTTTTCTAGTAAAATTTACAAAGACGATATTCCTGCTGTATTTTTAATAAAAATTGAAGAAATAACTGGTAAAAAACGACAGGACTTTAAAGCATAATTTTGAATAGAAACATAAAAAAAAGAGCTACTATGTAGCTCTTTTTTTTATGTGAAGTTTTTATATTAATTATTTAAATATCTATTAAAAAGACTTACTTGCAATGCATGTTTTGCATCCTTTAATAACCGTTTAACATCTTCTATAGTAGCTTTTCTTACCACTGCTATTTCTTCTAATGTTAATTGCTCGTTAGTAAACAACTCAAAAACTTGACGCATTGCAGACGGTAAATTACCAACGACAAAAGCAGTATGATTTTTTACGGTGTCTTGTTTTAAATGCTTATCTATTTCAGCTATAAAAGCGGCTTCATCATCTTCAACAAAAACAGGTTTTAATTCATAATCATTATGATTATAAGAACTATCAGTAAGTTCTTCAATTAACAATAAATCGCCATCGGCATCTTTGGTATATTTTTCTTCCATGGCATCCCATTCTGGTTTGGAATAGGTATCCATATTCTTAAAAAAGAATTCATTAAACGCTTCTTCCACTTGAAGATCTTCCATTATTTCATCTACTTTTAAATACAACCAAGCATAGAAATCTTTTTCATGTTTTACGTCTTCAATATGATCGTAAATCTCAATAAAAAGCTGATCAATAATATCGTCTCCTTTGTATTTCCCTTTAGAGAAGTTTCCGTTTCTAATAAAAATATTTAAGCCTCTATTTATATAATTCCTTAAGCTTGGTAATATTTTTAAAACCAAGGCATTAAAGGCTTCTTTATCTCCTCCTTTTTTTAATTTAATTAAACTAGAATAGGATTCTTTTATAAATAAACGAAACTCTTGTTTGTTTTGGTAATAGCTAATATCTGTTTTCATAATTACAATATATTATGTATTAATAAGATATAAAGTTGCCACTAATATGTGAGAATTAATATGATATAAATCACTTAAAACTAGATTTTTAAATTGCAAATAATTGCATTCTTTATTTTTTTATTTAGCGTCTTCTTTTTCTGCTTCTTTTTTCTCTTGACGTTCTAATTTTCTAAAATAACCTCGAACTAAAAAGTTATGTTTCAGTGCTTCCATATTTTGGTTAAACTTGTCTGTACCTTCATTTATATTTTCAATAGATTCTTTTAAGCTTTTAACCGCTTCTTCATCTTCTGTGATATAATTAAATGCGCCATTGCCTTCCTTAAAATTGATCACTGTTTCCTTTAAATCATCCACAACTATTTTTATAGCTTCACTAGATTGATTCAAATTAAAAATCATGTCTTTTACTTTTTGTGCTTCTTCAGGATCATTAAGTAAAACTCCTGCAACACTATTTTCCATATCTACAGCACCAACTAGTGTATTAATATCTTTCATGGTTTTATTAGCTTCCATGCTTGTTAATTTTAAATAATGAATGGTTTGTTGTAGCTCGTTAGATGTAATCGAGTCATTAATAAGCATTCCTAAAGTTCCTTTTCCACTGGTAATAGCATTGGTTATATCTAATAACTTTGAAGTAAGTAAAGCAGCATTCTCATTGGTTGTATTTAGTGTATTTAGCATTTCTCCGGTTCCAATTTTAGAATAGGATGCAATGGTATCTCCAGATGAAATAACGGTTGTTTTTCCTTCACCAGGAATAATATTCACAATCATATTACCAACCAAACCATCAGAACCAATAGTCGCTATAGCATCTTTTTTAATATGAGACATCATTTTTTCATCAATAAACATGGTTACTTGAATTGTGGAATCATTTATCATTAAAATATTTTTCACCGTTCCCACATGAATACCAGAATAACGTACGTTATTTCCTTCTATTAATCCGTTGACATTATTAAAATTCGAATTTACCGTGAAGGTCTTCGCAAATAAATTTTGACGCTCACCAATAAAATAGATCGTCCCAATAAAAAGGAGCGATCCCAGAATAACGAAGATTCCCAATCTTAATTTCTGACTATTTGTTTTTTCCATCTTCTATATTTATATTATTTAAAGAACGCTTTTACTTGCACGTCTGTGGAAGTTGATAACTCGCTATACGTACCTTCGACATAATTAACACCATCCACTAGTAAAATAATACGTTCAGATACTACTCTAGCACAATCTACATCGTGTGTAATTATTAATGAAGAAGTTTTATATTGTTTTTGAATACTTCGCATAAGCGCAATAATTTCTTTAGAGGTAATAGGATCTAAACCGCTAGTAGGCTCATCATATAAAATAATCTTTGGTTTTAATATTAAGGTTCTTGCTAATGCAATACGTCTTTTCATTCCTCCAGAAAGTTCTGCTGGCATTAAATCTATGGCATGTAATAATCCAACACTTTCTAAAGCTTCGGTTACTAACTCGTCCATATTAGAGGTGTTTTGAAACCTGCTTTTATGTCTTCGTAAAGGGAATTCTAAATTTTCTCTAACGGTCATCGAATCATATAAAGCGCTTCCTTGAAAAAGAAAGCCTATTTCGGTTCGTAAGATGTTTAAGTCTTTTTGGTTTAAAGTATTTATTTCTTGATCCATTATTTTAATACTTCCAGAATCTGCTTGTAATAACCCAACTAAACATTTAATCATAACCGATTTTCCCGATCCTGATTTCCCCATGATAACTAGGTTTTCTCCTTCATATAGTTTCAAATTAAAACCATTTAAAACGGCATTATCTCCAAAGCTTTTTCTTAAATCCTTAATCTCTAACATTACAGATTTAGTTTCTATGTTTTCTATTGCTTTGGAATTGTTTTGTTCTGTGTTCATAATTTTAAAGATCGAAAAATATATCGGTTACAAAAACGGCTATAAAATCTATAATAAATAACAGCATAGAAGAAAATACTACTGCAGAATTAGCAGCTGCTCCTACGCCAACGGTTCCCTTTTCACAATTATAACCTTTAAAACAACCAACAAGAGCAATTGCAAATCCGAAGAAAAACGTTTTAATAGTAGCGGGAATAAGATCACTAAAATCTAAAACATGAAACACTTTATTAAAATAAAGCATGAAGGAAACTTCGCCTTTTATATTCTCGATAATATAAGATCCAAAAAGCGCAATAGCATCCCCAAAAAGCACTAAAAGCGGCAACATAAAAGTTGCGGCAACAATTCTAGTAACGACTAAAAACTTGAACGGATTTGTACCAGAGACTTCCATGGCATCAATTTGCTCTGTTACTCGCATAGAACCGAGTTCTGCGCCTATACCAGAAGCTATTCTACCTGCAAAGGTTAAGGCTATAATTACAGGTCCTATTTCTCTAATAATAGATAAACTAACCATAGATGGCATCCAAGACTCTGCGCCAAACTCTTCTAATGTTGGCCTCGTTTGTAAGGTAATCACTAAACCAATAATAAAACCAGTAACTCCAACCAATAAAATAGAACGATTACCTATTGCGTAGCATTGCCGTATAAGCTCTTTAAACTCAAAAGGTTTGGTAAACACTTCCTTAAAAAAGCGCTTTACAAATAATGCAAGTTCACCAACTTCTATTAAAAAGGATTTCATACTACTTGAATTACGCATTGTCAAATACTTATAAAATCAAATCTAATAAGAAAAAACAACTAGAGAAATGACATAAATCATAGTATCGCTATATCTAACAAAAAACAGAGAACGCACAAGAAGAATAGAAAGACATTGTAATATAAGGTTTTTAAAACAGCGGAAGCGCCGTATAAAAAACATATTTTATACGGCGCTTCTGCTTTAAAAGTAAAACGATTTACTTTACATGGGATCTAGTTTGTGTACACTCACACTCACTAATACCTTGTAAAAAGTCGAATCCTATAGTTACCATATGGGTACCCGCATTATAACCGGATAACTCATTTATGGTAATTTGATAAGCATATCCAAAATAAAAATTAGATTTATTAAAACCAACCATTGGCCCAAGGTTTAAGGGATTAAAAAATTGATCATTCAGAAAACGATAGGAAATCCCTCCCCAAACATAATCTTCATTTCTACTAAATTTTCTCACTTTTATATTTACATCGGTACTAGATCGATCATCACTATCAAAGTATTGGAAATATAAAGAAGGTTCAATTTCTACTTTTTTATTCCTAGGGTTTACAAGAACAATTCCGGTATATGCTTGATAATTTAAAAGTAAATCTGGTTCTACTCCAACAAAATTATCAATCTTTTTAGGTAGAATATTACTCGCGTTAAAACTAAAATAAAAACCTTTATTTCTATATAAAGCACCAACATCAAAGTTATTATTCGCAATATATCTATCGTCTGTCACTCTAGGATCTATTAATGGCATGCTCTCTGTAGGTCTAAAATTATGAATATCAATTTTAAACGTATTATAATTATACGAAATCCCTAAAGACAGATATTGTTTGGAGTAATAATCTAAAGTAAGATGATGTGCAAAAGAGGCTTTAAATCCTTTTTGTACCGTATTTCCGTTTCTATCATTATATAAAGATAGTCCAACTCCGGAACGATTACCTAGTCTTGCGTCTACATATAAAGATTGATTATCTGGTGCTCCTTTAATACCAACCCATTGTGTTAATCCATTTGCTCTAATTTTTATATTGTCACCAATACCTGCGTAGGTTGGAGAAACTACAAAACTATTATCTGCTAAATACTGTGTAAATACAGGTAAGTTTAGCTCTTGACTGTAACTTACTGTTAAGGATAATAAAAGAATATATATGGTTAATTTTTTCATTTTAAATAGTATTTAATTGGATAATAAAAACACATTATGATTATCTGTATAATGTAAAGTGCCCTACGAAATCTCTGTTTTCTGACGGATCATTTAATTCAATAACATACCAATAATCTCCCGTAGGAAGCTCTGCTTGGTTATATGTTCCGTCCCACTTTTCACCTCTTCGTAATGTTGCTATTTTACGACCATAACGATCAAAAATAGAATATTCAATATTTTGGTATTGATTGACACATTCTGGCGCCCAACCATCTAAAACACCATCGCCATTTGGCGTAAAATAGTCTGGAATACAGATATCCACAAATTCAAAATAATCTGTAGCTATTGCCATACAGCCATTACTATCGGTAACTGTGATGGTATAATCTCCAGATTCGGTGATCGTGAATGTGCTTGTGCTTCCAAAATCTTCTCCATTAAAGGTAAACACATAATTACCAGATCCACCTGTAACTATAGCTACAATCTCATTAAACTCCCCATCTATTATAGAAAGTGTTAACGGATCGAAAGTGGAAATATCGAAAAGCGCTGTTCTTTTAATACAACTATTAGTATGTCTTACATCAATATAATGCCCCATTCCAGGAACCACATCAATAAAGATGTTACTCGCTTGATATGGACCTCCATTTAAAGAATAATCTAAATCTGTAGGATCTGTAATACTGTCGTCTACCGTTACGGTAACCACATTACTGGAAACATTATTGACACAACCGTACTCTATATTAACTATTGGGTTAATCGTTACAGATTCTGGAAAAGTGATATTCCATTCCGATTCACAACCAAAACTATCTCTTATAAATACCGTATGATCTCCACCACTTAAGTTCATAAAATCAAATTGTGTTTGTCCTATTGCTCCTGTAATATATGGACCATTATAATCATCTAAACTCACCGCATAAACAGGTGTTCCTCCTGAAATATCAATACTAAACTCTCCATTATTATCTCCAGAACATACTTCTGGTAAAATAGATCCTGAAACAATACTTAGTAATACAGGACTTGGCTCGTTTATGGTAAAACTAGAAGTCAAATAACAACCTAATTCATCTTGAACGACAACATCATAATTTCCTGGTTCTAAATTTTCAAACGTATTGGTTTCAAAAAATTGATTCATTTGTGGAGAAATCGCATATTTAATAATCCCTGTTCCACCCGAAGCATTAATGACTAAAGAACCATCATCTGCGCCATTACAGGTAATATCATTTACTATAAAAGTTGCTGTCAATGGCGCTGCTGGTTCTGTAATATTAATTAATGCAGATGTTGTAAGACAATCTCCACTAACCACTTCTACTTGATACGTACCTGCAATTAATTCTGTAAAAACGCCTGGGCTTGTTTGTGTTGCAAGAATTGGAGTTCCAGAAGCATCTTGTAATGTATATACATAATTTCCTAAACCACCTGATGCCACTGCAACAACAGCACCATTATTATCACCAGCACAATTAATAATTACATTGGTTAATGCTAAATCTATGGTTAAATCTGGAAGCGCATCAATTGTAATATCATTAGAAACAATAGAAACACAACCATTAGCATCCCTTACATAATACATGTAATTCCCTTCAGACACTGGGAATGTAATGGCATTTACAAAGGTACCTAGTACCGGTGTAAAGTTACTATTAGCACTATACGTATATGCTCCTGTTCCGCCTGTCGCACTTAAAGTCAGTGTTGCCGGACTTAAACAAGTTAAAGAAGTTTCTTTTACTAAACTTGCTTCTACTTCTATAGGTGCCTGTATGGTGATATCTGCGGAAGTAATCGTACAATTAAAACCATCTGCTATAGTAACCGTGTATATTCCAGCTGCTAAATCGGTAAAGACATTAGAAGTTTGTGGTCCGGAGTTCGTAACACTAGGAGATGAGCTATTTAAAGTATAGGTATAATTGCTCCCTTGTCCGCCAGTAACATTTGTTACGGTTATCGTTGCATCTTGATCTCCAAAACAAGATAATATACTTGGTGTTGCAATAAAGGTATTATCTATTGGAGGTGTTGCCGCTAAATTTACATTTTCAGAAACAATACAACCTTGAAAATCTCTTACATTCACTACATAATTTCCTGCAAACAGGCCTGTAAATGTGCCGTTAGAAGAATATGCTACCGTAGCATCTCCAGTTAATTCATATTCTAGATTTCCCCATCCACCGGTACCAACAGCTGAAATGGTACCTACACCATCCAAACAGGTTACTGAAGTTTGCGTTGTGGTAAGTGCCAATGCTTCTGTAGGTCTTGTAATTGTAAAGTTTTCACTTACGGTACAAAAAGGACTTCCTATTAAAGTGGCATTTATAGTATAGGTTCCTCCTGCTAATCCTGTAATATTAACTGGTCCTGCATTTGCAGTTGCTCCAGAATTTACGGTGGTACCAGAACTATCTAAAATAGTATAGTTAAATGGTCCAGATTGATCTGGATTTGTACCTGTAACAACCTCATCTACAAAAGTAATGGTAACACTACCATTGTTGTCGTTATAACAAGTAACATCTATAACCGCATCTACAATAAGATCGAAAGTATTTGGATTGTTTACATAGTGTACACTTTCAAGCGTACATCCGGTATCTAAATTTAACACGGTAATACTGTAGTTTCCAACATCTAATCCTGTAAATATTCCTGTTGTATTTGTCACGCTATATATTCCTCCTGTTACCGCACCAGTAACATCTTCTACTGTATATTCTAAATTTGTTGGCGTACCAGTAGTTCCTGAAGCGGTAACAGTAATATCTTCTAAATTAGTACAGGTAATCGCATTATCTACGGTAACCGATATTGTATCTAAATCTAGATATGGATTGATAATAACTGCTGTTAGTGTACTTCCTAAACAACCTTGATCGTCATACACATTCACCGTATAATTCCCTCCAGAAGCATCCGATTCGGTATACACATTACTACTTCCAGATTGTACGACTGTACCACTTTCTAGAAATTCATAAATAGTGTAGTTTCCAGAACCTCCGGTAACACCAGTTACCGTTATGGAAGCATAATCGATTGTGTTCGTTCCAGTAGTACAAGTATATTGCACTGTTGCTGGTGCAGGAACATCGATAGCTGTTGGTTCTTCAACAAGAACATTAGCTGTCATTATACAACCTCTTCCCGAAGTTACTTGTACCGTATAGGTACCTGCAGCTAATCCTGTAAATATATTTGAACTTTGTGGCGCTACAATAATTGGCGCAGTAATCTCATACGTATAGATTGGATTATCATTACTAGCAGGTAAATCTACCGTAATGACACCATTCGCATCTCCATTACAAGTTACATCGTTAACACTAGTAGAAAATAATACAGGTGTTGCCGTATCTAATACTACGCTAGCATCTTTAGAACAAGATGTTGTAGCATCTGTAATAGTAACTACATAACTTCCAGAAGGTACTCCAGAAAACATATTTCCTGTTACCGTTATGGAAGCAGGATTAGGACTTATAGCATAAGTATAACTGCCAGTTCCTCCAAAACCTGTTACTGTAATTTCTCCATCATCATCACTACAACTTGGTGATACCGCTGCTAGTGTTAATGCTATTGCATCATCAATGGTATATGTTATTGTATTCTCACAACCATTAGCATCTTGCACCGTTATCGTATAAGTACCTGGAGCGCTTACTGTAAAAATAGGACTAGTTTGAAAACCGTTTCCTATGCTGTATTGGTAAGGCGCTATTCCGGAAGCTACATTTACAGTAAACGTATAATCGTTTGCTACACTTAGACATGGAGAACCTGTAACCGTTATTCCTGTTGGAATAGGATCTGTAGCAATCGTAATTGTTAAAGGTGTAGAAATAACACAACTGTTCGTGTCTTGAACATAAACATCCCATGTTGTTGAAATCGCTGGATCTAAAACAGCAGCATTGGAACTAGAATACGTTCCTGCTGGTGCACCACTTACTACAAAGGAATAACTGTAAGATCCATTTCCTCCGGAAGCCGTTACACTTACTTGAGCACCTGCATTACAATTCGCATTAATAAAAGGATCTGCCACTAAACTTAATGGTGTAGATTGAGATATGGTTATAGATGTTGTTGCTGTACATCCGGTTGCCTCATCGGTAACCACAATCGTTTGTGTACTTGCAGCTGTTAATCCGTTTATGGTAACTGTAGGATTTGTTTGTCCGGTTACCTGTGGATTTC
>JAGPUY010000036.1 GCA_018067265.1 Oceanihabitans sp.
TGTGCGAACATCAAAAACACCCCAAAATAATTCGAAGTCTAAGGAAATTACGAAATGTCCTTGATCTAGTTTCATTTTAAAATGCTTAAAAATGTTTTCAGAATGATTTTAATATCTGTAAATACTGAAGGGTTAGCAATGTATTTCTTGTTTAAAGCGATTTTCTTCGGCATAATATCTTCTATATAAAGCTTTTCTGGATTATCGGTGTCTTTTAAAAGCTCTGCTTCATCTCTAAATGCAATAGAAGCATAGTCTGTAATACCTGGTTTTGCTTGTAGTATTTGTAAATCGTCTTTAGAATAATAATTTACATATTTACGCACTTCTGGTCTAGGGCCAACAAAACTCATGGAGCCCTGCAATACGTTGATTAGTTGTGGCATTTCGTCTAGCTTATATTTTCGTAAAAAATAGCCAAATTTGGTTACTCTAGAATCGTTGTCACCAAGCGTTAATAGGCCTTTTTTGTCCGAACCAGTAAACATCGTTCTAAATTTAAAGATCTTGAAATCTTGGCTATTTTTACCCACTCGTGTTTGTCTGTAAAAAATAGAACCTTTCGATTCCAATTTAATGAATATAGCAATGACCAATAATATTGGTAGTAGCACGCTTAAGCCTAGCAGCGAGAAAAATATATCGAACAATCGTTTTATCATAGTGTGGTTTCTACAGCATTTGTAATTGTGCTTACAATATATTGTAATTGTTCTTGTGTTAATTGCGGATAAATTGGTAAAGATATTTCTGCTTTATAGTTATTAAAAGCATTGGGGTAGTCTTCTATTTTATAGCCATAAGATTTAAATAAACTCAATAATGGTAAAGGCTGAAAGTGCACGTTAACCGCAACTCCCGCTTGAGCTATTTTATCTATAATAGCATCACGCTGCGCTTCGCTAGCATCTTTAATTCGTAAAGCATATAAGTGACAAGAAGATATTTTTACTTCATTTTGAAAAGGAGGTAAGATCGCCCAATTTTTTGTAGAAAAATATTCTTGATAGTATGTAAATATTTCTTTTCGTTTTCCTAAAATAGAGTCAAAATATTCTGGTAATTGTGCAACGCCAACTGCTGCAAGTAAATCTGGAAGATTCATTTTTAAACCAGGATAGATGATGTCGTATCGCCAGCCACCAGCTTTAGATTTTGTGAATGCGTCTTTAGTTTGTCCGTTTAAAGAGAAACAGCGTAAGTAGTTATATTCTTCTTGGTTAACAAAAGGTTCAGGTAGGTTTAAGCAAATGGCGCCGCCTTCGGCAGTCGTAACATTTTTAACGGCGTGAAATGAAAACACCGTAATATCTGTAGTTGCACCAACAAATTTGTTTTTATATTCCGCGCCAATGGCGTGTGCAGCATCTGCAATGACTACAATTCTTCCTAGTTTTTCTTGATTTTCGTGCGCTGCATGAAATAAGTCTCTAGTAGTATCTACTAATTTATTTATGGCGTCATAATCACAAGGCCAACCAGCAATGTCCACAGGGATAATTGCCTTTGTGTCTTCGGTTATTGCATTTTTAATTCCTTTTAAGGAGATATTAAAATCGTCTTCAATATCTACCATAATTGGTGTTGCACCAACATGAATAACGGCTAAAGCTGTTGCTGCGTATGTGTATGCCGGAATTATTACTTCATCGCCTTCCCCAATACCAAACCATTTCAAGGCTAACATTAGTCCAGAAGTTGCCGAATTTACACCAAGTACATTAGGTGCTTTTGTATAATAACTAACAAGTTCTTCTAGTTTTTTTACTTTTGGCCCTGTGGTAATCCATCCGGATTCTAGGGCTTCTGTAATTTCTTTAATTACATTGTCATTAATGTAAGGAGGAGAAAATGGGATTTTCATTTTCGTTATATTTTATGATTAATAGCTTGGTTAAAGATATTAATATATTGTTTAGAAACATTTTCTAGACTAAACTTTTCAACGTGTTTTAATGCATTTTCGGCTAATTCATTAGCTAATTTTTTGTCGGTAGCTAATCGTATCATCGCATTTGCAAGTGCTTCCGAGTTTTTTACCTCCACTAATAACGCTTCTTTTTCATGTCTTGCAAATTCTCGAACTCCTGTAACATCGGTAGCAACCATCGGTAGTCCAACAGCTGCAGCTTCCAGTAATACTCTTGCAAAACCTTCTCTAAAGGTTGGTAGTACTAAAGCATCCGAAGCTAAAAGAAGATCAAAAACATCATTTCTACTTCCTAGCATATCTACAATATCTTTGTATTGATTTAATATATCTTGGTTTAATCGTTTGCTATTTTCTTCTAAAGGACCAACCAATAGTATTTTAAAATCATGGCCTTTGTCTTTGCAAATTCTAGATGCTTCTAAAAGGTTAATGATTCCTTTTTCGTAAACCAATCGTGCAACACAGATAAAGGTAAAAGGTGTATTATTTCGCTTTGCAATGGTATTAATATTTTTTAATTCAATGCCGCTACTAAAAATAAGTTGGAAGTTTTTATCGGTTATTAATTGGTGTGATTGGTATAAATTTTTATCATCGTAATTTTGAAAAACAGTGCTAAAAACACGATGTTTTACACTTCGATGAAGCGTGTAATAGACCTTTCTTAAAAAGAAGCTAAACAGACTATTAGACATGAATATTGTTCCTAGTCCGGTGATGGTTCTTGTGATAGGCGTTTTTGTCTTTTTTAAAGCAATTGGTAATAAAAAAGCGGGCTTCGTATCGAAGGTGTGAATGACATCAAATTCGTTTTCTGCAAAAAATTTCTTATACCATTTTAAGGTTTTTCGGTCTGCAGTAGGCGAGAAGCTTCGCACCAAATTATATGGTACATAATGAATGTAATCTGGAAATTTTTGGGTGCTTGTTCCTAGAATGGTAACCTGAAAACCTGCATCTTTAAGATAGCTAGATAAGGATATGCGTTTATGGACATCTTCGCCACCAACAAGACAGATTTTTTTAATCATGTATTAAATTTACAACTAAAATAAGATAAGTTTTTTGTTTACTAAAATTTGTTTTACATTAGAATGGACAAAACGCTATTTATGTTAAAGATTGCTAAGTATTTATACCATAATACTTGGATTGGAAAAAAAATAATAGATTCTGTATTCGATGTGCATCATTACTACAGGTCACATTATATAGACGATGCTACTTTTTTAAAGCAAAATTTTAAAAAACGCTTTGGTAGATCGTTAGATTTAAACCATCCTAAAACCTTAAATGAAAAAATTAACTGGCTAAAGCTGCATGATAGAACCGCTTTGCATACTACCTGTGCAGATAAGTTTGAGGTTAGAAAGTATGTAGAAGAAACTATTGGTGCTAAATACTTGATTCCGTTAGTGTTTCAAAGTTATAATCCAGAAGAGGTAATCTCCTCCAATTTTCCTGAGTATCCGTTTATTATGAAAGCAAATCATGATAGTTCTGGTGGAACTATTGTGAGAGATAAGGCAGTAGTGGACTGGAAAAAAATGCAAAAGCACTTTAAAAAATTACTTAGCAAAAATTACTATTATTCTGGTAAAGAATGGCAATATAAAAATATAAAACCTTGTGTTATTGGCGAGAAACTCTTGGTAAATGAAACTGGAGAAATTCCTTTTGATTATAAAATACATTGTTTTCATGGTAAAGTGGAAGTGATTCAAGTAGATATCGATAGATACACGAACCACAAACGAAATTTATACGATGCCGATTGGAATTTACTGCCGTATACTTGGTCTTTATGGAACGATGGGAAACCGCTTTGGGATAACGGAAGAGATTTAGAAAAACCAAAGAATTTAAACGAAATGCTAAACGTTGCAACAAAATTATCTAAACCTTTTTGCTATGCTAGAATAGATGTTTACGATTTTGAAGGTACGGTTTACTTTGGAGAGGTTACTTTTCATCATGGTAGCGGATTAGAAACCATTTATCCTGAAAAATACGATCTAGCTTTAGGCGAATTATTAGATATAACTAAAATTAAAAAAGAAGCATAAAATGAAGCAATTTATATCTGACATATACCATAATACAAGATTAGGTTTTGCGGTTATTCAACCATTTAAAAATGTGTACGAATATTTTCGTTATGCTTTAGTTTCGGATGAAACGGTTATAAAAAGAGAGTTTATAAAGAATTTGGGTTATGCTCCAGATTTAGAAAACCCGAAGACTTTTAACGAAAAATTGCAATGGTTAAAATTAAACGATAGAACACCTTTACATACCATTAGTGCCGATAAGTACAAGGTTCGAGAATATGTAAAAGAAAAAATAGGGGAAGAATATCTGATTCCTTTAGTGCTTGAAACAAAAAACGTTAGAGATATTGTTCCTGAAAACTTACCAGATTTTCCTTTTATAATAAAAACAAATCACGATAGTTCTGGTGGTATTATTGTTAGAGACAAAAGCCAGCACCATTGGATTAACGTACAAAACACGTTATCTAAGTTTTTAAATATTAATTACTATTACCGATATAAAGAATGGCAATACAAAAATATTGAGCGTAGAGTAGTAGTTGAGGAATTATTAATGGACGAAAGTGGCGAAATTCCTTTCGATTATAAAATGCATTATTTTAACGGAAAGCTGGTTTTTACGCAAGTAGATATTGATAGAGAGAAAAACCACCGACGTAATTTGTATGATGTAGATTGGAATTTAATGGATGTGCAATGGGTTTATAAAGCGGGAAGCGAAGTGAAAAAACCGAAGCTATATGATAAAATGATCACTTTAGGCGAAACTTTTGCCAAAGACTTTTGTTACCTACGTGTAGATTTTTACCATGTAAATGATAAGATCTATTTTGGGGAATTAACCTTTCATGCCGAATCTGGCTGTGGTGCTTTTACTCCAGAACATTATGATGCCGACTTTGGGAAGTTATTGAAATTGCATAAGACTGAGGTTTAGTAGTTTATCTAATCGTGATTATTCCATGATTTCTATTAATTTATGGTTTAATTCTTCTCCTCGTAGATTGCGACCAATTATTTCTCCGTTTTCTGAAATTAAGAAATTATCTGGTATGCCATTTATTCCATAAATTAAGGAGGCTTCATTGCCTTGCCCTTTTAAATCACTTACGTGTGTCCAACTTAAGCTGTCTTTGCGGATTGCTTTTGTCCAGTTCTCTTTATTTTCGTCAAGGGAAACAGCAAATATTTCAAAGCCTTTTGGGTGAAATCGCTTATACGTTTTTACAAGATTTGGATTTTCTTTACGGCATGGTCCGCACCAGGAAGCCCAAAATTCAAGAAGAATAGCTTTTCCTTTTATTTCGGATAGTTTTTTTAATTCCTGATTTTGGTCGTTCATTTCAAAATCTGCAAATGGATCTCCAATTTTAGGTTCTTTATTTAGCTCTATATATCTAGCAATTTTTTGTCCGTAGTTTGATTCTTTATTTTCTTTTGAAAATTGTACAAACAATTTTGTTGTTTTTTCTTTTCCCCAAGTTGTGGCGTAAACTGAAAGTAAAGACGCACTAACCAGGCTATTAGGGTTGTTTTTTACAAATTCTATTTCTGCTTTTTTACGTTCTTCTCTTGGTAAAGAATCTGTTTTTTGACTTAGATTAAAACTTAAATTTTCTGTTTCAGATCCAGTAACTCTAGCGTTTCTAAAATCCGTTTTCGTGGCATCGAAAGTCATTGGCTTATTTTCTAACCATAAAAATCTGTAATTGGAATACCCTTTTGTTTTTAAAACTACGTGTATAGGAGATTCTGGTAATTTAGAATTAAAAACAAAGGAATTATTCATAATCCTTGTGGAATCCATACTGGTACTATTTCCTTCTAAATACAAAATAGTCCCATCTTCCATTCCGGTTGTAGTTCCAATTAAAGAGAACTCTGGTTCCGCTTTTTCATTGCAGGAAAGCGTTAATATGACAACTATTAAACATACTATTTTTTTCATTTGTTTTCTGTTCGTTAACCAACATACAAATTAACATACCATTTTTGAAACGTATAATAGGTCCAAACCTTATAGCTATTGTCTTCTTTGCCTGTTAAATGATTATTTACTAATTGCTTGATGTAGTCTATATTAAAGAGGTTTTGTTTTTCTAAAAAAGGAGTTTCTATATAGCTTTCTAGTTCTTTTTTTAATCCAGAACGCAACCAATCTCCAACAGGAACGACAAATCCTTTTTTCGATTTTTCTAAAAAACCTTCCGGGAATTCGTCTTTAAAAGCTTCTTTTAAAATGTGTTTTTTGCTATAACCTTTTAATAAATAGTCTTCTGGTAAGCTGTTGGCAAATTCCCAAAGCGATTTGTTTAAAAAAGGTGCTCTGCATTCTAAAGAATTGAGCATACTTGTTCTATCTACCTTTACCAACATATCACCTTCTAAGCTGATATGTCTGTCTATTTCACGATATTCATGCACCGTTTTTGGTTTTGCAATTCCGGATTTCTCTTTATAATAATTAAAAACGTTTTGCTCTATTCTATCTGGTTTTAAAAGTTTTTCGGTGTCGTTAGAAAATCCTAAAGAAATGATATTCCAATAGTGTTCATTATTATAGTTTATCGCATTTACCGCTTTTTTAAGCTTAAAACGTTTTCCTCTATTATCATCTTTTGTGGTTAGCAGTTTGTTTAAAACACTTTTTGAAGCCTTATGTATAAAGGCGGGAACTACGCTTGTATACTTGCTATTTAGTTTGCCAATATAGTATTTGTTATAACCACCAAAAACTTCATCTCCACCATCTCCTGTTAGCGCCACCTTTACAAAATCTCTTGTTTTATTAGCCACCAAATAGGTTGGTAAGGCAGAAGAATCTGCAAAAGGTTCATCAAAGTTTAAAAGAATTTCATGAATGTTTTTTTCGATGTCTTTTTCAGAAATAATAAACTCATGATGATTACTGTTAATCATCTTAACTACTAGTTTGGATTTGTCGGTTTCGTCAAAGGAAGCTTTATCAAATCCGATAGAAAAGGTATCTATTTTTTGATGATTCATTTGTGATAATCCTAAACTAACAATCGAAGAATCTACGCCTCCTGAAAGAAATGTACCCAACGGAACATCACTAATAGATCGACTTTCGATACTTTGAAGCATTCGGTTTTTTAATTCCTTTTTTGCTTCCGCGAAAGCGATATCTTGCTTTTCGTTTTTTATGGTATTTATTGGGTGTATTTTGAAATTGTCCGCTTCTAAATCATAATCTATATAATGATTGGCTTCCAGTTTAAATATGTTATTGTAAATGGTAAAAGGAGCAGGAGTATAGGTTAGTCTGAAATATAAGTTCAAGCCTTCTTTAGAAATTTCAGGTTTTGTCTCTAGATTATTAACAATAGATTTTAACTCGGAAGCCCAAAATAAATTCTGCTGGTCTTTATAATAATACAAAGGTTTTTCGCCAAAAAAGTCACGGGTAATAAATACTTTGTTTCGGTTTTTATCATAAATACTAAAAGCAAACATCCCATCTAAATCGGCAAAGCTACTTTCTCCGTTAGCTTCGTAGAGTTTTAGAATTACTTCCGTATCGCTTTTGGTTTTAAAAGTAACGCCTTGATTCTCTAATTGCAGCTTTAATTTTTGGTAGTTGTAAATTTCGCCATTAAATACAATAACAATGCTTTTGTCGTCATTATAAATAGGTTGTTTTCCTGTGCTTAAGTCAATAATAGAGAGTCTTCGCATTGCCATAGCAATCGTTGTTTGCTTATGGTTTTCTATACAAAATCCGTCTTCATCTGGACCGCGATGATAGATTAGCTGATTCATTTTTTTTAATGAATTACCGATATCTTCACGAGTACTATTGGTACTTATTATGCCGTTTATTCCACACATACATGCGAGTCTATTAATTTTTTTAGTTGTTTTCCTATTACAGAAATATCGTATTGTTTCGCTTTTATAAAACTTAGAGTACTATATTTTTCTCTTAGGTCTTCATTGTTTTTGTAGAACGTTATTGCTTTTGCTAAACCTTCGTTGTCGTCTACATTTACTAATAATCCGTATTTTGCTTTGTAGAAACTACCAGCCTCAATGGTTACTTCTTTATTGTCGTTTAATAACTCTAATGGTCCAGACATGCAATTGGTTGCAATAACAGGAACGCCAAGCGACATAGCTTCTAGAATGACATTAGGAAATCCTTCAGAAAGAGAAGTTAATACCAAACAATGATGTTTTACTATTTCTTGATCTATCGTGTCACTGTTTCCTTTAAAAGTAATGCTGTCATTAAGGTGTAATTCGGTTGTACGTGCTTTTAATTCTTCTTCTAGTGGGCCAATTCCGTAAATGTTTAAAGCAACTTTCTCTTTTATAAGTGCCATGCTTTCAATCAGACTTCTCTGATTTTTCACCGGATTTAATCTTCCTACAGCAACGATTTGGAATGCTTTGTTGGTTTCCGAATCACTAAGAAAAGTTGGTTTTTCGGTACGTGTATAAATTGGATTATAAATAACGTGCGCTGGCGTTTTTACCTTAAAGTTATTTTGTAAATCGGAATTGATATGGACAGAATTAGAAAAGAGGCTACTACTTTTATTATAAAAATATTTCACTAGTTGTTTTCCAAAGGCACCGTAGGTTTTTGAAGGAAAACAGCGTTCGCTAATAATCGTTTCTAGTTTTGGGTTTACCATTCTAGTGATTCCATTAATTACATTTTGCTTAATTAAAAAGGAAACGCTAATATCTATATTATTTTGCCTTATGATTTTTGGGTATTTATAAGCACTTAATAGAAAACTACCTAATTTGAAAAGCGAAGAGTTATCATAATGTTCTTCTTTTGTAGAAAGACAAATAATGGTAACGTCTTCATGGATAGGTAAGTCTATGTTTTTGTAAATAAGCACCAAAGTTACATTGTAATATTGTACTAACTCATTACAAAGTCTACTAACAACTCGTTCAGTTCCACCATAGCCAATAGAGGCTACAAATAGGGATATGTTTTTTTTATTAGTCATCTATTGACAAATCTTTGCTTAATGCTTCCGAAAAAATCTCAGCGGCAATATTAGACATGTGTGCAATATCTGCCCAATATTCTGGTTTGTTTCTATCATCGAAAAAATGACTATAATCGTGGTATTCGATATTTAAATCTTCTAAGACTTTTTTTAATGCATCATTGTCTTCAGGACATTTATCAATGTATAATGGAGTAGTGATGGTGATTAACCTTTTGTTGTTATTGGTACAAAACGAATCTATTTCTTTTAAATAACTCTCAAAAAGCGGGTTGAGTTTTAAATCGGTTTTACAAACGATACTGTCATTACGTTCTAGTATTTTCTGAAATATTTCTTTTTGCGTACCATCTATTTCCATAGGATCATAGCCGTAATAGTAGTCTAAATCATATTTTGGAAAAATAGCATTTTTAAGAATACCTAAAGCCAATCCGTTATAATCTACACACCAATAAAATTCTTGTAAAGGATTCGTTAAATCTGCTCGTACAAGTTCTTCCTTTATAATATCGTTGGTATGGTATTTCACCATTAAGGTTTTTGTTTCTTCTCTATTATAATGGTCTCTATATGCAACATTAGGATCTACATGAAGAATGACTGTTTGTTTGACATCTTTAGGAAGTAGTTTAATTAAGGTTGCGCTATATGCTATAAATTTACCATCAACTCCCATATTAAAACTAGACGCTTTTAGTTTTTTAACATCGATATGATGATTTGCTCTAGAGCTACCAAAAACAATAAGTTTGGTCGTGTCTTTTATGGATAAGTAATGGTTTAGTTTACCAATAGCTTGACCAGAATAAACCGTATCACTAATTTTAGTGATTGTAAAGTATGCTATTTTATCTACTACAAAAGATAAAATGATAATGAAAGCGATAAGCTTTACGGATTGTATAATTTGTTTTTTATTCATAACATTTAAAATTGAAAATAAATAAAGTTATTAGACGTGGAGTAAAACAAGCTAATAAGAAGTATGATTAAAGAAACAGCAGCACCAAGTTTTACAGGGCTAAGTTTACGACCTAAAGTTTCTAAGTCTTGTTTCGATCTAAATAAGTAAAGATCTAAAGACATACCTATTAGAAGCATGGATAATCCAGTAGCAATAGCGTTAGTATCCCCAATAAACGGAACTTTAAAGTCAAAGAAAATTAGTTTTTTAACGATTACTCCGGCAGCTTCAAAATCTTTTGCTCTAAAAAACACCCAGGAAACAAGTACTAAACAGAACGGGTAGATATAGCCAAACCAACCTGCATTTTTAATTTTTAGTACGGTAAATATAATTTTTTCACTCACTAATAGTAAACCATGAATGGCTCCCCAAATAGCGAAATTCCAAGTGTTTCCATGCCAAAGGCCGCCTAGAATCATGGTAATCATTAAATTTCTAAAGGTGAAAAGGGTGGAGCCACGACTTCCTCCTAAAGAGTAATATAAATAATCCCGTAACCATGAGGATAGTGATATGTGCCAACGTTGCCAAATATCTGCTATAGAATTTGAAAAATAGGGCAGATTAAAGTTTTGATTAAATCGGAAACCTAACAGTTTTGCACTACCAATGGCAATGTCTGAATATCCTGCAAAGTCAAAATATATTTGATAGGAATAAAATATGGTAGCAAGTAGTAATGTACTGGAGTTATGAACATCTGGACTGGCATAAATGGAATCCACATAAACCCCTAAATTATCTGCAATTACCACTTTTCTAAATAAACCTACGGCAATCTGAAAGATACCATCATGAAACCATTTTTGTTTAAACTTACGTACGTTTTCTATTTGTGGTAATAGGTTAGAAGCTCTTTCAATTGGTCCTGCAACTAATTGCGGAAACAAACTAACAAAGGTGAAAAACGCGACGATATCTTTTGTAGGTTTCAGTTTGTCACGATATACATCTATAGTATAACTTAAGGTTTGAAAGGTGTAAAAACTAATTCCTACAGGAAGTATAATGTTTAAGGTGACATTGTCTACTTGCCAACCAAAAAGAAGCATCATTTCTGCGAAGCTATCTGTGAAAAAGTTGAAGTATTTAAAAGCAGCTAAAAGCCCTAAATTAGAAACTAAACTGAGTCGTAGCCAATTCTTTTTTGCTTTAGCAGAATTGGTTTCATAGATTTTAATTCCTATATAATAATCTATAAAAGAACTGTAAACAATTAAGGAGAGGAAGGTCCAATCCCAATAGGCATAAAAGAAATAACTAGCAACTAATAATAAGATGTTTTGCTTCTTTAGATCTTTATTAAGAAGCCAATACAGTATAAAAACTGTAGGTAAAAAGATTAGATATTCTATGGAATTAAATAGCATAGGTCGTGGTTAGTTTAATAAAAAGTTCTTCGTATTGATTAATGATTTTTTTGCTATTAAAGTTGTTTACAACTATTTGGTTTACAGTTTTAGGGGAAAATAAAAAATGGGCATTCAGGTTGGTTAGTTCCTTAACACATTCTTCTACTGTGTTTATAATAAATCCGTTTTTACCAGGTTCAATAATTTCATTAATTCCTCCAGGCGCATTAAATGCAATAATTGGTGTGCCAACGACACAACTTTCTATTAATGCATTCGGGAAACCTTCCGAATAGGAGCCAAGTAAAAAGATATCACTTTTCCGCAAATAATCTTCTACATTTTTGGTGTAATCTATCTGAGTTACCTGATTTTCAATTCCTTTGTCACGAATTAAATTTACAATATTTTCTTTTTCATTGCCATCACCAATCATAAAATAATGAAAAGGAAAATCTAATTTTGATAAAACTTCAATGATTCTTTCATGACCTTTCTCTTTGCTTAATCGACCAACCGTAATAATCTGCAAGGGTTTGCTAGTATCTCTTGTTTGTGTTTTTGGGGTTGCATTAAAGGTGATTGGGTTGTTAATTAATGCCGTTTTCGTTTTAGCAACACCATAATTCGTCATCATATCTTCTTGCATGTCTTTCGATTGGCAAATTAAACAGTCGACCAATTTGTATGCTTTTACTATGATTTTTTTAGAAAAATTTAATCTATTTCCTCTATCATGTTGCGCCAGTACACTTAAAACATTCGCTTCTCTTGCTGCAAATTTTATTTTAGGAAAGCAAATAGATAAATACGCAATAATGGTATTTAAATGAAAAATGGAACTAACTACAACTTGAGGTTTTTGACTTCTAAAGTGCTTTGCAATTGCGAACACTGCTTTAAGCACTCTTGTTTTATTTAAATAAATGACATCTAGATTACTTACATCATATACTGTGTCTTTTTCAAATCCAACGACTAAAAGCGTGGGTTGAAAGATGTCTTTGTTTATGTTTTGCGCTACAAAAGACAAGATACGCTCCGCTCCACCAGCAGCTAGAGAAGGAATTACAAAGGTTATTTTAATCTTTTGTTTGTTCATTATTTTATAGAAAATGAGTTTCCGTTTTTATCTAACCATTGTTTAAGTACGAGCAATTTCCAAAT
>JAGPUY010000050.1 GCA_018067265.1 Oceanihabitans sp.
CACCAACCGCTGCTCTGCGAGGAGCGGAGCGGGCCTGAGAGGGTGGCGGATAGGGTCGTAGTACCGATGAGATCGGGTAATGCCGATGGAGGAAAGGACCCTTGGTCTGAGAGCAGCGTTGGCAGAGATGAGCGACGAGGAGATTGGCGATGAGCCTGGCAACCCCTGATAAAGTCGAGAAGCTTTAACAAAAGAAGGTCAAGCAATTGATAGAAAATTCATTACGGTTACTACAGTGAAACGTTTAGGGAAGTACAATGCTTCTATCCGTTTACACAGAGAAGTTACTGTGGATTTAGAATTCGAAGTTATTGCTCAAGCTTAATAAATTATAATTCTTGTTAACAAAACGTTAATAAATTATAACTAAATATAAAACCACTCTATCTAGAGTGGTTTTTTTTTGTGGTATTTTTACTTGATATTATGCATGCATATTAATTAATCAAAACCAACATCACAATGAAAAAACTAAGTTTAACAATTACCTTGTTGTTATTTACTGTCTTGAGTTTTGCTCAAGTTACTACATCTAACATTAAAGGTCTTATTTTAGAAGACACAGGCCAAACCTTATTTGGCGCAAATGTGGTTGCCGTACATCAACCAACTGGTACCAAGTACGGAGCGATAACAAATTTAGATGGACGTTACAATTTGCTAAACCTTAGAGTAGGTGGACCATATCAAGTAACTATAACCTATGTAGGATTTAAAGAGCAAGTATTTAACGATGTGTATTTAACCTTAGGTAAAACAACCAATATTGATACCGTAATGGCTACAGATACCGAATCTTTAGATGAGGTGATTATTACGACATCTTCTTCTGGAACTTTTAGTAGTGATAGAACAGGAGCAGAAACAAGTGTTGGAAGACGGGAATTAACATCGCTACCAACGATTTCTAGATCTGCATCCGATTTCACAAGATTAGAACCTTCGGCTTCTGGTAATTCTTTTGGAGGTAGAAATGACCAATTTAATAACTTCACATTAGATGGAGCCGTTTTTAATAATCCTTTTGGGTTGGATGCTGCGACGCCTGGTGGACAAACAGATTCGCAACCAATATCTTTAGATGCTATCGATCAAATTCAGGTTTCATTAGCACCTTATGATGTTACTTTATCTGGATTTACTGGTGCTGCGGTGAATGCAGTAACAAAAAGTGGGTCTAATGAGTTTCATGGAACCGTATATGGTTTTACAAGAAATGAAGACATGACCGGTGGAAAAATTAAAGGAGAAGATGTTGTTCAAGCAGATTTAGAACAACAACAATATGGTATTAGTATTGGCGGACCAATTGTTAAGAATAAATTATTCTTCTTTGCTAATTTTGAAAAAGATGAGCGCTCCGATTTAGGTACAGCTGGTTTTGTACCAAATACAGGAAGTGGTGCCATTAACGAAACACGTGTTTTAGAATCCGATTTACTAATCGTTCAAAATGCTTTATTAGATATCGGATATAATCCAGGGAACTATGAAGGTTTCAATTATAAGTCTAACTCTACAAAAGGAATCGTTAAACTAGATTGGAATATCAACGATAATAACCGTTTAGCTATTATTTATAATTTCTTAAACGCTTCGAAAGAAAAACCTGCACATCCCTCCGCTTTAGGTTTTAGAGGTCCGAGTACCAATACACTACAATTTGAAAATGCAGGGTATGAAATCAATAATAATATAAAATCCGTGCAATTAGAATTAAACTCCACGTTACCAGGAGATGTTACTAATAAGTTCCAAATGGGTTTCACGCATTTTGATGATTATAGAGATCCACTTTCTACACCAGCACCAACAGTAACCATTACCAAAGATGGTTCTAACTATATCATTGCTGGACATGAGCCATTCTCTATTCACAATAAATTAGATCAAAAAGTTTTTCAGTTTTCTAATAATTTAAACTTTGTAAAAGGCGATCATACCTATACGGTTGGTTTTTCTTTCGAAAAATTTCAATTTGATAATTCCTTTAACTTAGGAGCATACGGAGCGCAAGGCGTTTTCTTTCCAACAACTACCATGGCAGATTTTCAAAATTTTGCCGATTCCGGACAATTACAAGCTTTATTCAACCAAGCAAATGCAGCGCATAACAGCTTAGCAGCAAATGGCGATGGTGTTGCTGGCGGATGGGCTTTAGCCGAAACTAATGTTGGTCAATTAGCTTTTTATGTACAAGACGAGTGGAATGTAACCGACAACTTTAAATTAACCTATGGTTTGCGATTGGATAAACCATTGTTTTTCGATTCAGCAGAAAAAGCACAAGAAGTTATTGATAGAGCTTGTTGTTATGCACCAGGCATTGAATACCTAAACCCAAATACAGGCGAAGCGGTTTTTTTAGATAACACGCAAATGCCTTCTAGCAAGCTTTTATTCTCACCAAGAGTCGGATTTAATTATGATGTTAAAGGAGATAATAGTTTTCAAGTACGTGGTGGAACCGGAATATTTACAGGTAGATTACCTTTTGTTTGGCTAGGTAACCAAATTGCAAATCCAGAAGTATTCTTTTATCAAGTAGTAGATCCAGATTTTAAATTCCCACAAGTATGGCGAACAAATATTGGAACCGATTACAGATTCGAAAATGGTATTGTAGCAACAGGAGATATTTCTTACACTAAAGATATTCATGGCGCACATGTACAAAACTGGGGAATTCGTGATCCTTCCGGAACCTTAAATGCGCCAGGAGATACCAGACCAATCTATACCTCAAGCGATGTTATTAATAACGCGTACGTATTTACAAATTCCGATAAAGGACGTATCTGGAATTTTACCGCTAAAGGACAAAAAACATTCGGTAATGGTTTATATACTAGTTTTGCATATAATTACTTAAATGCGAAAGATGTAAATTCTATTGAAGCAGAAATTACAGGAGATGCTTTTGCTTTTAATCCTGTGGTTGGTAATGCCAATGATGACGTATTATCCTATTCTAAATATGGCGATACCCATCGTTTTATTGGTGTTGCTAGTAAAAAGTTTACCTACGGAAAAGACAAATGGGCAACTACCATTTCTACCTTCTTTGAGTATGCGCAAGGCGGACGTTTTAACTACACCTATGGTGGTGATTTAAACGGAGATGGATCCAACTTAAATGATTTATTATACGTACCAACCAATGCAGAACTACAACAAATGCAATTCTCGGGTGCCGGACAAGCAGAAGCTTATGAAGCTTTCATTCAACAAGATGATTATTTAAGTGATCGTCGTGGAGATTATGTAGAGCGTTATGGCGCTTTAGCTCCATGGAGAGGACGTTGGGATCTTAAAATATTACAAGACTATAAATTTAAAGTAGCTGGAGATAAAACCAATAGTATACAATTAAGTGTCGATGTACTAAATGTAGGAAACTTAATTAGTAGCGATTGGGGACTTGTGCAACAACCAACATCGGTACAACCAGTAGGTGTAGAAGTAGATGGTTCTGGTGTACCAACCTATACTTTTACTGGCGTGCAAGAAACTTTTTCTTATGACAGTAGCTTATTATCTAGATGGCAAGCACAATTTGGAGTTAGATACATTTTCTAGTCCGTACGTCACATATATTTTTTAAATTTGCGCTCCTTTTAAGGGGCGCATTTTTTTTAACGCAACTATTTAAAATTATTTTTAATGACTTTTTTATTTAAACGCTTTCGCGGAAACCGATCTATAAAGCATTTATGTTTCGTATTCCTTTGTATCGGTTTTGTGTCTTGCAAGAACCAAAATGCTAATGTTTCTAACACCACGGAAGCAGAAATAGAAACGACCCAAAAGTCCGTATTAATAGAAGCTTTTAAATACCAGCCCAATGCCAATCCAATAATTAGTGTACATCGCGGTGGAAAAAGCATCGCCTTCTATCCGGAAAACGCCATAGAAACGATAGCGCATGTATACCAAAGTATTCCAACTGCTATTTTTGAAATAGATGTCGCAAAAACCAAAGACAACCAATTGGTATTATTACATGATAATACGCTAGATAGAACTTCGACAGGAACCGGAAAGTTAACCAACTATACCTATTCCCAATTAGAAGATTTTCATTTAGAAGACGATTTTGGAAATGTA
>JAGPUY010000079.1 GCA_018067265.1 Oceanihabitans sp.
AAAATATGATGAGCAATCACTATAACCAAGGAACTCAAATAAATTAAGCTTTAAAAATTAAACTCAATATGTTCAAATCCAATGCTTCTTTATTAAATATGGTCTTATTTATTGGTTGTGCTTTGCTACTGCTTTTTTCCGTTTGGAAATTAGTTGCCATTTTATATATTTATATAAACGGAGAAACTTCTGAAGCAACAATAACAGCGTACACCGAAAAAGTGTTTAATCTGCAAAGTAGTACCGGCAGTGATTTAACGTATTCCCCGATATACACATTTACAACATCGGAAGGAAAAGAAATTACGCTTTATTCCGATTCCTATAACAAAGAAAAAAAATATACTATTGGAGATAAGGTGAAAGTATATTATCCCAAAAACAATCCTAAATCAGCAAAACTAGAAGGCTATTTTCCATGGAAAATGTATAGTATTCTAACCGCACTAGGTCTTGTAGGACTACTTTTATTTTGGAAAGAACTCTTCTGAAAATTTCAAGTTAATCGTTAATCAACTTCTGCTTTTACTATGGCAACAACTACACAACAAATATCAGGTCGCAATCCAAAAGGGAAATATATTTTGTCTGGTATTGCAAAACGCACCTATAAAATAAATAAAGATGGTAGTTGCAGTCTACACGAGGAACAAAAGCCGATAATCGCAAGTCATGTTATGCATCCCGATAATGACGAAGAATTTTTATGGGATACCGATTTGTATCCATTTAAAACAATGACAGACATTGTAGTTAAAGGTATAGCAAGAAGTACGACTGCGGTAAAAAGCTTTGAAGCTTCCGTTAGCATAGGTAAAATAGGCACTTCTATTCAGGTCTTTGCAGATAGAAAACTACATAAAACGGCTAACGGCGTATTTCAGTTTATTTCAGAAAACACCATTGAAGAAATACCAATTTCCTATGCATTCGCCTATGGCGGAAAAGATTTAATTGCAGAAGCTCCTTTGAGAAAAATGGTGGAGAATGATGAAAACTTCAAATATGCTTCCGAAATTTTAGATGTCTTTAAAGGCAGTCCGTATCGTTATCCTAGAAATCCCATTGGTAAAGGCTATCTAATTGACACTTCCGCAGAAAACATAGAGCAATTACAATTACCAAATATTGAAAACCCATTTCAGCTTTTAACACCAGAAACCATTGTATGTAAAAATGTTTTAGAATGGTACAAAATGCCAATTCCTGTTGGTACCGAATGGATTCATCCAGGTTGGTTTCCAAGAATTGCATATTTTGGTAAATATGCATTACCAAAAGGTTTAGATGAAAACATAACAGAGATTGCACACCATTTAACTTCGGATTCTATTCTTAAAAGTGATCCACATCCAAGTAATTCATATTTTGATTTTAGAGCTTGTAATGGTGCCTCATTAGGATTACAATCTAGATTTCTGGTAGGAGGAGAATCTTGTCTACTAACCAATATGCATCCACAGAAAAAAGAATTCCTGATTACCTTACCAAAAGAAAGTCCTAAAATAAAAGTAGATGGTAGAAATGGAAAGTTATTAAATACAGACCCAGTAATACATTCTGTAACTATCGAACCAGAAGAAAACCTATTAACTATTGTTTGGTGTGGTAGTGCAAAGGCAATAAGGCCTTATATGCAAGAAGAGTTAGAGAAAATGCCTTTTGAGGTAAAATGGTAATCTGTTAAACACAAAAAAAAGTTCTATTCATATATTCTTACCAATCCAAAACCAATGGTAATGGCATAAAAAAGGGTTTTATGTATTACACAAAACCCTTTTTATTCTTCTTAAATGATTGTACATACTTTAGAAAACACTATTGTTTGCCCATTTTTCAATGACTTTCAATAAAGCATCTGCTGTAATTGGCTTATCGCCATTAAAAACAAATTCTTGCTTTACGATATCGACAAGTTCCAGCTTACTACTTTTAATATTATTTTTAAATAATTTAGAAGCCTTATTATTAATTAAACTATAGAGTGCGTCCTCATTTTCTGTGAAATTATCGTCTAGTAAATTCATGGTATTTCTTTAATTACTACTGTTGTTCATAATCGGCATCCCATTCGGTACCATCATCTCCTTTTTGTCCATCCATTTTAATCATGAAGTTTTTGGCTGGGAAGTATGGTTTCATATGTATATCTAAAAACACACGATCTTTTTGTTTTGGGTCTTGCTCGAATCTTTTAATAGAAAAATCTTCAATAAGTTTATCTGGACCAGTAATACCATCCAAAAACTTTACAATTTGTCCCATTAGTTCCTTTCTAGTTTTCGCATTAAAGTTTTCAAAAGCACGACGGTTTAAAAAGTCCATTAATACTTTGGTTACATAGTCAAATACACGAACTACAGAATAGGTTTGTAAACCAAGATTATCGCCATTAAATAAAGTTTTAGCAGAAAAAGCCATGACTTTACCATATTCATTAACCATTGGTACTAATCCCATTTTTTCAAGATGTGCAATTTCACTCTTTTTAAGATCAAAGCGCACGCCATCTATTTCATTAATACCACCAAACTTTTTACCTGCAGTAACCTGCGACATTAAGGTTTGGTATATTTTTCCTGCTAAAGCTCCAGCTGGCGGCACATATAAATCCTCTTCCTCGCCTACCTCATCGACTTTAGCTCTACCAACTAACCAATTACAAGACATGATTACGTTAGATTTATATTTATCTCCACTAGTTAAATTAGCGGCTTCAAACATTTCCATAACATCATCTGGTTCATCCAAATGCTCAAAATCGGTAACCAACATGGCTTTATTTTCGTGTGCAATTTTGGCCCATTTTTCCACTACTTTATTAGATCCTAAATAACCAGGAATTACTAATAATCCGTAATTTTCTCTTAAATCTAAACGGTCATAGGTAGATTTTAATTCTTCCGCTACAGCGTCAATAAATCTCGTATTATCTAAATCTTTTACCTGTTCTAGTTCGGCATTCATTATCGATATGTTTTTCAACTTATCGGATTCTGTATTTTTATAGAATAATGCCATAGATCGATATGATCTTTCTAAGTCATTGGTAGCTTCTAAAGCCTTATGTAAATTTTTCTTTAAAGAATCATTCGCAGTTTGTGACTTTGTCTCTGAAGCTTCTACCATTTCTGGAATGTTATCTGATTCGGATAAAACAGAAGACCAAATCTCTAACACTTTTTTAAGTTGTTCTCTATCTTCTTTCTTTGCTTGTTCGGTAAGAAATATTCTTTTTCTAGCTTTACGTTCTGGATTCATATTTTGAACCCCTTCAATACATGATTCTAACAGGTCAAAACCTCCATACTTAGCAAGTTGTTCACTCTTTTCTTTTAAATACTGTGCTGGATTTTCTACTGGAGAAAATTGTTGTTGTGCTTTTGACATAATTATTTGCTTTCTTCAATTTCTGTTAGTAATGCTCTCATAGCCTCTAATAAAGATGCTTTTGCTTCCGGATTTTCTAAAGCTGTTTTTAAAATTTTATTTGTTTTTAATTGCTTTACAATTTTTATGTACTGATCTTTTTCGGTGTTAAGATCTTTTAAAAACTTGCTTTGTTTTGTAATTCCTTTTCCGCCAAAGTCTCCTAAATTTTTAAAATTTAAGTTCTCTTTTCTACCAACACCATCTACATCTTCAAACTCTACTTCTACTTCAGGCTTGTAATGTTCAAAAACTTCTTCTACCGTTTTTAATCCTGTTACAACTTCTGGCTTTATTGGTTGATCTTGCGTTAGTTTTTCAACAAAAAGGGTTCTGTTTTGAGGTATTTCTTGTATGGCTTCATTAGCATCTGTTTTTACTTCTGTACCACCAATTCCGTAAGTATCCATATAATTTTGGTTTAATTAATTCTTTAATAATGATAAATATAAGCAAATTATTAGTTTTTCAACTTATTTATATTGCCACTTTAATTCTTTATTTTCGTCTATATCTAGTGCCACTTTTGCTCCTTTTGTAATATCTCCCGATATAATCATTTTAGATAATGGCGATCGCAAATCTGTTCTAATTACACCTCGTAAAGGTCTCGCTCCGTATT
>JAGPUY010000084.1 GCA_018067265.1 Oceanihabitans sp.
CTGCGTTTTCGGGTAATTGAAGCATAACCTCTTTAGGTGTTTCTACAATTTCGAAGGCATCATCTACCTTTATTTTGTAGGAATACACATAAGTATCTTTATATCCAAAATCTATAGGATACGATCTTTCTTGAAGTTTAAAAGGATTTTCTTCGAAGAATTTAAAGATAAAAGGTTCTAGATAAATATGGTCTCCAATTTTTTCTACTTCGTAATTAATTTTAAAAATTTCTTTAAAATCTAAACTATTTATTTCTGTAGTTTCTGCTTGATATTCAGAGAATGTAATGTTTTCGTATTTATTTGCTAAATTATTTTCGTGTTGTGTAGCATTTTCAAAATACGATTCCTTTCTGGATAATGCATGATATCCTCTGGTAATAAAATCAACTTCTCCAGTTATATTTAATTCGTTATCAAGATTCAAGTTTACACGGTAACTGGTGTTAGACGTTTTTGCTGCCTCGATATTTACCCATTTACTTTCATTTTTAAAATCTAAAAGTCTTCCGTATTGATTTAAGCATCTAAACGGAATTTGCCCAAAGTATAAATACTTGTTTGTGGCATCTAATAAATAGGTTTTATTATTAATGGTTGCTTGTACAATTAGATAATTAAAATCGGACATTACCGGATAAATAGTCGTTGCTAAACCATTGTTTCTTGTCGAAAGAAGTATTGGTTTTACATCTATATCGCATGCTTTTAATAGGTTATGTAATAAGATGTTCATTCCGGAAACATTACCAGATTTTTTTTCTATGACCTCTTTTACCGAAACATCACTAAAAATTTTATAAGCGTTATTCCAAGTATAATTATTTTGAATATGTGTATAGATTAATTCTGCTTTTTTTAAAGGATCTGCTTCGTTTAAAATAGCAGCATTTAATAGGTCTTCTTTATTTACATTTTTATTTAATTGTTTCCCTATATTTTTATTTCCTTTAATTTCACTATCTGTAGTTTTCCATGTTTTGGTAATATTGTCTACAACACCATCAAAGCCTTGAACAATTTTTAATTCGTATTCTATTCTTGACAAATAATTGTCTTTAGTGGTCATGTAGTCTTCTTCAATAAAAGCAGGGATATCTTTCATGATATAGATGGATTCGGTACAATCTGAAGATCCGCCGCGACCAGCTTCTAGACAATCTCTGGTTATGGTAGCTTCGTTTGTAATTAACGGGATGGAGCCAACTAACTTGATACGATATTCATAATTTGCAGGTATACTCGTGTTATATTCGCTATATAGTTTTGGTATTTCACTTTGGAATTCCCAACTTTTATATTTGTAAATAAAAGGTAATGTTAAGGTGTAACTATAGGTGATTACGGTGCCTTCTTGCACATTTGGAAGTGTGAATTTAACGAGCGTGTAGTTGTCGTTATACTTTTCGGTATAAATCTCATTTTCTTTAAGTTTTGTTGTTACTACTTTTCCATTTACCAGACTATGAGACGTTGCAAAAAGTTTCGTGATTTTTTCTTTTTTCTTATCCGAATTATAAAGGTACACGGTTATTGTAGCTTTGTCAAATCCTTTCCTATTTAGAATTTTTAATTTTTGTTTGAATTCGTGAGTTAACATAAAGGTATTATCGTTAACGTAACTTTTTCCAAATTCATAAATTACCAATGCATTTGCAGTGGAGTCTTTTTCAAAATAATTAGTTTCTATGTCACTTCTTGTTACTGTATAATCTTTGGAATTAAACGAATGGGATTGACCAAAAGTACTCGTACTACAAATAAAGAATAATAGCAGGTAAATTTTTTTCATTCTAATCTAAATTTAAAACCTTCAGTCTTTTATTACGTCTTAAATAACTTTTAATAATATGTTGTGTGTCTTTGTTGTTTTCCATTGGCGTAATTACAGATTCTAAAACATCGATATTGTTTATTTGATAGTTTAAACTATAAAATCCAACACCTTTAAAAACACCGTTTTGTATAAGTATCGCGGCGCGTTCACCTACTTCGCGACCTCTATCTATAATTACAATGTTTTCGTTAGTAAAAGCGTTTTTTTCTATAAGTTGTTGTACTCTTTTATTGTACGTTTCAGGATCTTCCTCTTGTACGCATGCGCCGTCACAACTTTTTACACTATAATTAAAGCAACTTGTTTTTGTTTCGTATAAACCGGTAAGTTTCTGACAAAGGTTATATTCTTCCGTTCTACTAAACATAAAGTTTTTGGCACTTTGTCTATTGCTAAATGTCGTTATTGGTTTTTTTCTACCATCGGCTTTATCAATAGTTAGGTTGATATAGCCTTCGTTATCTACAAAACTATAAAGTGCGTGGGTAAAAACCGTTTTTCTTAATGCTCTATTGAAAATAGGCTTGTTTTGTTTAATCGCTTCACTTTCTTTTAGTAAAGCAACTAATTCACTACCACAAGCTTCATAGGTTACTGTGGCAACTTGTAGTTGTATTTTTTTAGCTTTATGCGTGGTAGCCGTAAAGTGCTGATTAATACGTTTTCTTATATTTTTACTTTTACCAATATAAATAATTTCGCCATCTGCTTTATGCATAAAATAAACGCCAGTGATAGACGGCAAACTTTCCACAATGTTTAAAAGTCTAGATTCTACTTGGTTTTTAGGTTCTTGCCGAATAGATTCTTGAATAATATTTTTCTTCAAGTCTTTATCCAATAACATTTTAAATAGCTTCACGGTAGCAAAGGCATCTCCGGAAGCACGATGTCTGTCGGCTATAGGAATCCCTAATGCTCTGGTAAGTTTTCCTAAACTATAGGAAGGCTGATCTGGAATAAGGTCTTTAGAAAGCTCTACAGTACATAAGGTTTTTCGTTTAAATTCGAAACCTAAACGCCTAAACTCTGTACGTAAAATTCGGTAATCAAATTTGGCATTATGTGCTACAAGAATGGTGTCTTCTGTAATTTCTACTATTCGTTTTGCTACCTCGTAAAATTTAGGAGCATTACGCAACATATTGCTGTTTATTCCTGTAAGATTAACTACAAAAGGTTGGATTTCGCGTTCTGGATTTACTAAACTTATAAATTGGTCTACTACTTCGTGACCATCGTATTTGTAGATAGCAATTTCTGTAATTCCTTCTTCATTATACTTTCCTCCAGTGGTTTCTATGTCTACTATTGTGTAAATAAGTGTATTTGTTTATTTGTTTTTCATTTTATTGGATGTGCTAAAAACGAAAAACTAATTATTATAATTTCTGTCTCCAAAGATACTACTTCCAACACGAACCATCGTGCTTCCACAATTTATTGCTAACTTAAAATCGCCACTCATTCCCATCGATATAGTGGTGAGTGTATTGCTTTCTTTTTTTAAGTCTTCAAATATGGATTTTAATAGCTGAAATTCACTTCGGATTTGTTCTTGGTCTTCGGTAAATGTAGCCATTCCCATAACACCAATAACAGTAATATTTTTTAATTCTGAAAATGCTGAAGATTGTAATATCTCGGAAGCTTCGGTTGCAGTCATTCCAAATTTAGAATCTTCGGAAGCTATTTTTATTTGTAATAAACAGTCGATATTTCTATCGTGTTTTGCTGCTTGTTTGTTTATTTCTTTTAGCGTTTTAAAGTTCTCCACACCGTGAATTAAACGTACAAAATGCGCCATGTATTTGACCTTATTACGTTGTACATGACCAATCATGTGCCAGGCAATGTCTTTTGGCATTTCTTCATATTTATCTACCATATCCTGAATCTTGTTTTCGCCAAAAATGCGTTGTCCAGCGTCATATGCTTGCATAATATCGCTTACAGGTTTGGTTTTAGAAACAGCAACAAGCGTTACGTTTTCTGGGACTTGTGCTTGTATGTTTTGTAGATTTTTTGTTATGCTCATATTATTTTCTGCGTAGGCAGGAATCTTTTTAGTGTTATTGACTTATTTTTATTAATTCATGAGATTCCTCGATTGCACTCGGAATGACAGCGAATACCTTTTCGCTAATTACTATATGATTTCTCCTATATTAGAAATGACAACTAATGCCTTATTCCTTTTTATCTTTTGCCTTAAGACTAAAACTCATAAATAGTAACGCCGCTTCTCAGCTTCGGTTCAATATACGTGCTTTTTGGAGGCATTTTTAAACCATCGTCTGCAATTTGTTTCATCTCCTTTATAGTAACAGGAACCATACCAAAACCAACAGCAAATTCGCCACTATCTATGCTGCTTTTTAAATTGATAATATCTGTTTTTCCGTTTAGATACTTTATCCGACTATCATTTCTTAAATCATCAATACCTAAAATAGGTTGCAAAATAGTATTATACAATAATTGGGCATCTAATGCATCTAGCGAATTATTAAAATTGTAATTCGTTTTTCTTAAATATAAAGAGTAAAAATCGCCATCTAAGTACATGCTGAAATGATGTTTTTTACTTGGCTTATATGGTATTGTTCCCCTTTTTTCAATTCGGAAAGCAGTATCTAGTTTAATTAAAAAAGTTTCTTTGGTTAAACCATTTAAATCTTTAATTAACCTATTGAATTCATGAATGCGTAATTCAGACTCCGGAATTAGAAAGCTCATAAAAAAATTATAAGGCTCCGTTCCGTTATGCTTTGTATTACTTTCTTTTAAATCTTTACTTAATAAATAGGAAGAGGAACAACGATGATGGCCATCTGCAATATAGATGGTTTTCATTTTTTTAAACTCTTGCGTAATGGTTTCAATGATAGCGTCGTCTTCCATTTTCCACAAATAATGGGTATCTCTAAATGTGGTGGTGAACTCAAATTCTGCTCTTTTCTTTTCCGTATTTTTTAAAATGGAAGCAATAATTTTATTGTCCGGATAGGTAAGTAGCACTGGTTCTGCATTAAAGCCAACCGTTTTTAAATAATCTTTAAAAATAGTTTCTCGAAACTCTAAAGTGTCTTCGTGCTTTTTGATTGTATCTTTTTCGTAATCCTCTGCACTTGCGGCAGCTATAATACCATGAAAAACTTGATATTCTCGATCTACAATTTTATAAATATAAAAGGAAGGTTTTTCGTCTTGCACAAAGATATTGTCTTCTTTAAATTCGGAATACCGATTTTTCACTAAGGTATAACGCTCTTCTCCTGTTATTTCTTGGGCATATTTGTAACCCGGATTTACAATGTGTAAAAACGAAAACGGATTATAATCTAGTCGTGCCTCACGTTCTGCTTGTGTATAGGTTTGGTAGGAGCGTGATGCTACTAGACTTACTTTGTCACGAGTTGGACGAACGGCTTTAAACGGAATTATTTTTGGCATATTTTTAATGGTCATTGCGAGGACGAAGGACGTGGCAATCTTTTAAATTTTAAGTTAAAATGTTTAAGATTGCTTCGTCGCTCTTTCATCGCTTCTCGCAATGACATTTCAATTTTTACTTAGCAAATTGCTTCGCTACATGCTCCGCTTTTCTACTCTGCGAGTAATCATAAAAACCTTCACCAGATTTCACACCTAATTTTCCTGCTCTTACCATATTTACTAATAACGGACAAGGTGCGTATTTTGGATTTTTAAATCCGTCATACATCACATTTAAAATAGAAAGACAAATATCTAGTCCAATAAAATCGGCTAATTGTAATGGTCCCATTGGATGCGCCATACCCAATTTCATAACGGTATCAATCTCTTCTACTCCAGCAACACCATTGTAAAGTGTTTCAATAGCTTCGTTAAGCATTGGCATTAAAATACGGTTAGCTACAAAACCAGGATAATCATTAACTTCAGTAGGCGTCTTTCCTAATTTTCTAGAAAGGGCCATGATGGTATTTGTAACTTCGTCACTGGTATTATAACCTCTAATAATCTCTACCAATTTCATAATTGGCACAGGATTCATAAAGTGCATACCAATTACTTTATCTGGGCGATTAGTAACTGCAGCGATTTGTGTAATGGAAATAGAAGAAGTATTGGATGCTAAGATGGTATCTGCTGCACAAGCTTCGTCTAATTGCTTAAAAATTTTAAGTTTTAAATCTACATTTTCTGTTGCTGCTTCTACTACAAGTCCAACATTTTTCACACCTTCAGGAATGCTCGTAAAGGTAGTAATGTTGCCTAAGGTTTCTGCTTTGTCTGCTTCTGTAATTCTTTCTTTAGCAACCATTCGGTCTAAATTCTTAGCAATGGTTTGTATCCCTCTTTCCAGAGATGCTTCACTAATATCTATAAGTTGTACGTTAAATCCAGATTGTGCAAAGGTATGCGCGATACCATTTCCCATGGTTCCAGCGCCAATTACTGCTACGTTTTTCATAAAAAATTATATTTTTATTTCCGCGAAAGCGGAAATCTGTTATTTTTTGTTCCCGTGAACCTGCCTGCCGACAGGAAGGAATGGGAATCTGTTTATTATTAATCTCAAACTCCTCTTTCTTTTGATTTCTTTTAAAAGCGAAATCAAAATTCATTCTCCTCTTTAACTAAAGAGGAAAGCAAGTTTCAAGTCTGTTTTTCTAAAACTGATCGATTATCATCGTTGCAACACGTAATGCTTCTGTACCGTCATGTAGGGTTACAATTGGTTTTGTGTTATTATTTATAGCATCTGCAAAAGATTCTAATTCGTCCAGAATGGCATTGTTGCTATCTACTTGCGGATTATCAAAATAGATTTGCTTTTTAATACCTTCTGCGTTTTGTAAAATCATATCGAAATCTCCCGGTTCTTTCGGCGCATCTTTCATTTTAACCACTTCACATTTCTTTTCTAAGAAATCTACAGAAACATAGGCGTCACGTTGAAAGAAACGCGTTTTACGCATGTTTTTTAAAGAAATTCGACTAGCAGTTAAGTTCGCCACGCAGCCATTTACAAATTCTATTCTTGCATTAGCAATATCTGGAGTGTCACTAATTACGGAGACACCACTTGCGCTAACGTGTTTTACTTTAGATTGTACAACACTTAATATAATGTCTATATCGTGAATCATTAAATCTAAAACCACAGGAACATCTGTTCCGCGAGGATTAAATTCGGCTAAACGATGTGTTTCTATAAACATTGGTTTATCTAGCATATCTTTAACCGCTATAAAAGCAGGATTAAATCGCTCTACATGACCAACTTGTCCTTTTACACCATATTCAGCAACTAAAGTTCTTAGGGTTTCGGCTTCTTCCACCGTATTGGTTATTGGTTTTTCAATAAAAATATGTTTGCCTTTTGCAATCGCTTTTCTAGCGCAATCGTAGTGGGAAAGCGTTGGAGTTACAATATCTACGACGTCTACAGCTTCAATAAGCTTGTCAATAGAATTAAAATAAGTGTATCCAAATTCGGCAGCTACTTTTTTTGCGTTTTCTTCGTCGGCATCATAGAAACCTACAAGATTATATTTATCAGATTGATGAAGTAATCTTAAATGAATTTTCCCAAGGTGACCAGCACCAAGAACTCCTGCTTTTAGCATTGTTTTACGTTTTTAACAAAAATAAGATTTTTAATTTTTTAATTGTTAATTATCAGCAATCTTTTTAAAGGAATTCCTTTTAAGAAAGCCTTAACTACTCTTTAACGGAAATTTGTGATTTGTGCGAAATCTATTGTTAAAGTTTGGGACGTAAATATAGTGTACGACTTATAAGAGCACACATTGTTTCACTTAAAATTTATAAAATCATGAAAAAAATAATCATAACATTAAGCGCAATATTTTTTATTACAACATCTATTTCTGCAACTAACGGAACACAACCGTTACAGGATAAAGTTTTAAAGGATAAATTAGATGCCTTTAACAATAATTACAAAAAAGATATGTATTTATGGCAGGTAGAAAGTAATTATGGTACAGCAACTGGGTATTCTACATCTCTTGAAAAAGCAAAAGAAATGGTAGCTTTAGTTGGTAAAGAAGATGTTACCACCTACAAGATAATTGTTTCCAATTAAACTTCTTTTTAATAAAAGACAAAGCATCAAGTTGTTATAATTTGATGCTTTTTTTTGCTTTTTTATTCATGGTCTTTAAAATGTTTGTTTAATTTTAGCATTCTAAACTAACCCATTTTTTGAAAGATACATTTAAACATCAAGGATTACGACAAAAGCTAGTAGATGTTCTAGTT
>JAGPUY010000102.1 GCA_018067265.1 Oceanihabitans sp.
GTATGAAGGTCGGTATTTAATTGATTTACCAGAACATTATGTGGTTTGGTATCACAACAAAGGATTCCCAAAAGGAAAGCTTGGCGAAATGCTAGAAACCGTGTACACCTTAAAATTAAACGGACTAGAAGGACTCATTAAAAATATACAGAAGAATTTTTCTAAGCCATAGAATTTAGTAGTTTCGTTTAAGGGTTAAAAGGATATCCATCCGTTTTAATGATTTGTTAGCTGTTCTTTTTAAAAAGGCAAGTCTAAAAACGCTGAAAAAACGCATAGAAATCCCTCTAAAAATAAACGACCAAACGCGTAAATTTTCAAACTTAAAATTGTAAATTTGCTCGCGTTTAACAACGCAACATGACAACTACAACAAAATACATATTTGTAACAGGAGGAGTAACATCTTCCCTTGGAAAAGGGATTATTGCTGCATCCTTAGCAAAGCTACTTCAAGTACAAGGTTACAGAACCACAATTCAAAAATTAGATCCTTACATCAACGTAGATCCAGGAACGTTAAATCCGTATGAGCATGGCGAATGTTATGTTACGGAGGATGGCGCAGAAACGGATTTAGATTTAGGACATTACGAACGTTTTTTAAACGTACCAACTAGTCAAGCAAACAACGTGACTACAGGACGTATTTACCAAAGTGTAATAGAAAAAGAACGCCGTGGTGAGTTTTTAGGGAAAACGGTTCAGGTAATTCCGCATATTACAGACGAAATTAAAAATAGAATCCAAATTCTTGGTAATTCTGGCGATTACGATGTGGTAATTACAGAAATAGGAGGAACGGTTGGTGATATTGAATCGCTTCCGTACATAGAAGCTGTGCGTCAACTAAAATGGGATTTAGGAGATAATAATGCTATTGTTATTCATTTAACATTAGTACCTTATTTATCTGCTGCTGGTGAATTAAAAACCAAACCAACCCAACATAGTGTAAAAACGTTAATGGAAAGTGGGGTTATGGCAGACATTCTAGTTTGCAGAACAGAACACGAATTACCAAATGATTTACGTAAAAAACTAGCTAAATTTTGTAACGTAAGAGAAGAAGCGGTTATTCAATCTATTGATGCTTCTACTATTTATGATGTACCAAATTTAATGCTAGAGCAAGGATTAGATAAAGTAGTCTTAAAAAAATTAGCTTTAGAAAGTCATACGCCAGACTTAACCCAATGGAATAAATTTCTACAAAGACATAAAAATCCGAAAACCGAAGTAACTATTGGTTTAATTGGAAAGTATGTCGAATTGCAGGATTCCTATAAATCTATTTTAGAAGCTTTTATTCACGCTGGAGCAGAAAATGAAGTAAAAGTAAATATAGAGTCTATACATTCAGAATATTTGAATGCAGATAATATTAAAATGAAGCTTTCCCATTTGGATGGTGTTTTAGTTGCACCAGGATTTGGCGAACGTGGTATCGATGGTAAAATTGCTGCGGTACAGTATGTGCGTGAAAACAAAATTCCTTTCTTTGGTATTTGTTTAGGTATGCAAATGGCAGTCATTGAATTTGCTAGAAACGTACTAAAAATAGAAGATGCAAATTCCTTTGAAATGGATCCCGAAACGGAAAACCCTGTAATTAGTTTGATGGAAGAACAAAAAAACATTACAGATAAAGGTGGAACGATGCGTTTAGGTGCTTGGTCCTGCGATCTTAAAAAAGATAGCATTGTTGCTAAAGTATATAAAACGGAAACCATTAAAGAAAGACATAGACATCGTTACGAGTTTAACAATGTCTATAAAGAACAAATTGAAGCAGCAGGAATGTTAGCAACAGGACTAAACCCGGAAACGAATTTGGTAGAAATTGTCGAGATACCAGAACATCCTTGGTTTGTTGGTGTGCAATATCATCCAGAATATAAAAGTACCGTTTCAAATCCGCATCCTTTATTTGTCGCATTTGTAAAAGCAGCTTTAAAACACAAGAAAAGTAAGTAAAGTGTCACTATGGCACAAATGTAAGATTGGATTACTTTTTGAGTAATCAACTTTCTAGACTAGAAAAGTTATAAAACATTCTAGTCTTAATTAATATAATATGGAAGAAAAAAAACTAGACCTTAATTCGATAATTGGATTCATTCTAATATTCGGAATTTTAGTGCACATGATGTACATGAACCAGCCATCTGCTGAAGAATTAGAAGCGGAAGCAATTGCAAAACAAGAACAAGTTGAAGCGGAACAAAAAGCAGAAGTCCAAGACGATACTTTAGTTACTACTTCCGAAGACTTTTCTGGAGGAATAGTTACAGATTCTACTCAACTAGTAACCTTAAAGAATAAATTAGGTGCTTTTGCCTATGCATCTACGCTAGCGTCTGCTACCAATAAAGAAACATTGGTAGAGAATGGTGTACTTGCTTTAAAATTCAGCAATAAAGGTGGTTATCTTAGTGAGGTTAAATTAAACAAGTTTGTGGATTACGATGCTATTCCAATTTACTTGGTTAAAGATGGTAACACTGCTTTTAATATTAGTTTTAATACTTCCGATAATAGAAACTTAAATACACAAGATCTATTTTTTGAACCAACAATTACTAAAAGCGGAGAAAACACAGTGGTTTCGATGAAACTAAAAGTTTCTCCAACACAATTTTTAGAATACAGATACGAGCTAATACCTAATGATTATATGGTGAATTTCACTATTAGATCGCAAGGGTTGAGTAACATCGTAAATGGTACGCAAAAAATAAATTTAGATTGGAAACTGAAAACGTTCAGACATGATAAAAGTGTAGCCTATGAAAATAGATATACGCGTTTAACGTACCAACATGAAGAAGATAAGATTGACAAGTTAAGTCCTTCTGGGGATGATGAAGAAACGTTAGAAGATGTAAATTGGTTGTCCTACAGACAACACTTTTTTAGTTCTATTCTAGTTTCCGATAAACCTTTAAAGAGTGTAACTGTAACTTCTAAAAATTTAGTTTTAGATGAAGAAGTAGATACTGTTTCTACTAAGATATTTACAACTAAAATACCATTAGAACTACAAGCTGGAGAGTTTAGTAGACCATTGAAATTTTATTTCGGACCAACAGATAATAATACCCTTAAAAAGTATGATATTGGTTTAGAAGATAGTATTCCTTTTGGATGGGGGATTTTTGGATGGATTAACCGTTTCCTTTTTGTTCCATTATTTAGCTTTTTAAGTGGGTTCTTACCGTATGGAATTGCTATTGTTGTAATGACGGTTTTAATAAAATTATTATTATCTTTTGTACAGTACAAGCAATTTTTATCACAAGCGAAGCTTAAAATTATTAAGCCAGAATTAGACGCGATAAAAGAGAAGTACAAAGACAACAAAATGAAAATCCAACAGGAGACTATGGCGTTGCAAACAAAAGCAGGAGCTAGTCCGTTAAGTGGCTGTTTACCAGCTTTAATACAGCTTCCTGTGTTTTACGCACTGTTTCAATTTTTTCCTTCGGCTTTCGATTTAAGACAAAAAAGTTTCCTTTGGGCAGACGATTTATCTTCCTATGATGTGGTTGCAGAGCTTCCATTTCATATTCCTTTTTATGGAGATCACGTGAGTTTATTTCCAATATTGGCATCTATCGCTATTTTCTTTTACATGAAAATGACAACCGGACAACAAATGGCATCACAACCTACGCAAGAAGGTATGCCAGACATGCAGAAAATGATGAAGTATATGATCTACTTCTCGCCAATAATGATGTTGTTTTTCTTTAATAATTATGCTTCCGGATTAAGTTTATATTACTTTATATCTAATGTTATTAGTATTGGTATTATGTTAGTTATTAAGAACTTTATTCTAGACGAAGAGAAAATACATGCCAAAATTCAAATTAGTAAATCAAAGCCTAAAAAACAGGGTAAATTTGCTAAGAAGATGTCACAGATGATGGAAGAGGCAGAAAAACAAAAACAAGCAAAAAATAAGAAGTAATATAAACTTCTAATAAAATAAGAAAGCTGCTATTTGTTTTTAAAACTTTGGCAGCTTTTTTGCTATATTTATTTTGTGATTAGATAATTGTACTAACAATTTTAATGGCATACTAACGTTATTTTAAATATGAAAAATATACTATTCCTTTTTGTTTTTTTACTTCCTTTTTTAGGAGTTTCGCAAGATGTAAATCAATTCGATGCCGAAGGTAAAAGACATGGTGTTTGGAAAAAGAATTTCGAAGACACAGCTGTTTTACGCTACCAAGGAGAATTTTCGCATGGTAAAGAAATTGGTGTTTTTAAGTTTTACAAGAAAGTAAATGGAAAAGCTGTTTTAGCAGCCAATAAGCAATTCCATGCAGATAGTGATATTGCGGAAGTTTCCTTTTATGCTTCTTCAGGAAAATTAATTAGCGAAGGCCAAATGAATGGTAAATTATACGTTGGCACTTGGACCTACTATCAAAACAAAACAAAAAGCATCCTTAGTAAAGATACCTATAATGATAAAGGAGAATTACACGGCGAACGATTAGTGTATTATGATGATGGTGTTTTAGCACAAAAAGAAGCCTATGTAAACGGAAAACTTCACGGCCCTTCCACTTGGTATACCGAAAAAAGTATTGTGGTAAAAGAGTATGTATATGATACAGGCGAATTACACGGTGCCGCAACGTTTTATGATAAAACGGGTGTTATGGTTTCACAAGGACAATACCAAAGAGATAGAAAACATGGTGTCTGGAAATATTACGAAAATGGTAAGCTTGTAAAGGAGAAAGATTTTACTAGAAAGAGTAATAATCCATATAAAAAATAATTACGAATAGGTGTAAAATATAAGCTCCTTACTTGCGTAAGGAGCTTTTTTTTAGGTAGTCTTTTTTTTAATGAATAAGCTATTAATCAATCTAAATGAAAGGAGATACCTAAATTATGATACAAAACTAATATTATTTATAGTTTCTAGTTAGAAATAATTGATTTTTTCGACTAACGGTATGTTATTTTAACAAAGCATTATAATTTAAGATAATTCAATTTTTTTTATTTGTAATTTTGCATCTTGAAAATAGATCGTTGAAAACAGTGGTTTTTAAAGGTTATATTTTTTTTGATGAATGACATCTGACCCTAAAATAAAATATAAACAAAACAGATGAAAAGAGTAATAGTAGGACTTTCAGGAGGAGTAGATTCAAGCGTTGCTGCGTATTTATTAAAGGAGCAGGGTTATGAAGTGATAGGCTTGTTTATGAAAAACTGGCATGATGATACCGTAACTATTTCTAATGAATGTCCTTGGTTAGACGATAGTAATGATGCGATGCTGGTTGCAGATAAATTAGGTATTCCTTTTCAAACCGTAGATTTAAGCGAACAATACAAAGAGCGTATTGTGGACTATATGTTTAATGAATATGAAAAAGGAAGAACGCCAAATCCAGATGTTCTTTGTAATAGAGAGATCAAGTTTGATGTATTCATGAAAATTGCCCTAGAACTTGGCGCAGATTATGTAGCAACAGGACACTATTGTAGAAAAGGAACTATAACGAATAACGGAAAAGAAACCTATCAATTGCTTGCTGGAGCAGATGATAATAAAGATCAATCGTATTTTTTATGCCAATTGTCGCAAGACCAATTAGCAAAAGCATTATTTCCAATTGGCGAATTACAAAAGCCAGAGGTAAGGAAAATAGCAGCAGAACAAGATTTAATTACTGCAGATAAAAAAGACTCTCAAGGCTTATGTTTTATTGGTAAAGTGCGTCTTCCAGATTTCTTACAACAACAATTAAAACCTAAAGAAGGTGTTATTGTAGAGATTCCAGAAAGCAATGCATCCTTTCATAAAACAGTACCTTCTTTTTCTAATAAGGAAGAAGAGTTAGCATATTTATCAGAAAAAGCAGATTTTAAAGTAACAGATGGTAAGGTGGTAGGTAAACATCAAGGAGCACATTATTTTACAAAAGGACAACGTAAAGGGTTGGCCGTTGGAGGTACTGTAGAACCTTTATTTGTTATTGATACCGATGTTCATGATAATGTGATTTATACCGGGCAAGGAAAAAATCATCCAGGTTTATATAAAAGAGCACTTTTTGTGTCTAATGAAGAAATTCATTGGGTGCGTGAAGATTTAGCGCTTCAAGTAGATGAAAGCATGGAAGTGTTAGCTAGAATTAGATATCGTCAAGATTTACAAAAAGCGACATTGTACCAAGTAGATTCTGGAATGTATGTAGCGTTTGAAGAACCACAATCTGCAATTCAAGAAGGACAGTTTGTAGCTTGGCATCATGGCGATGAGCTTTTGGGTTCTGGCGTAATTTTTTAGTAAAATTTTTATCAGTTTAAGCTCCTTCCTTCCGTTGAAGGAAGGTGGATTCTGCTTTAGCTGAATTCGGAAGGTTTGAAGAAAAAGAGCAAAGCGAATTTTAAGGGTCACAATTATTAATACTCCCAATAATTAATTAAATTTCAATTTATAAACTCACGGTCATGCTGAGCGTAGTCGAAGCATCTTACACAAATACAGAAAAATGCAAAATAGAATCACAAAACTCTTTAACATAAAATACCCAATAATTCAAGCAGGAATGATCTGGAATTCTGGATGGAAATTAGCATCAGCAGCAAGTAATGCTGGAATTTTAGGATTAATTGGAGCAGGTAGCATGTATCCAGATGTATTAAGAGAACATATTCAGAAATGTAAAAAAGCAACCGATAAACCTTTTGGTGTAAACGTTCCAATGTTATACCCTAACGTGGAAGAGATCATGAATATTATTGTGGAAGAAGGTGTAAAGATTGTATTCACTTCTGCAGGAAATCCGAAAACCTGGACCAAATGGTTACAAGAAAAAGGAATAACGGTGGTACATGTAGTAAGTAGCGTAAAGTTTGCTTTAAAAGCACAAGATGCCGGAGTAGATGCTATTGTTGCTGAAGGTTTTGAGGCTGGCGGACATAATGGAAGAGATGAAACGACAACGCTTACCTTAATACCAATGGTAAAAGAGCAGTTGCAAATTCCATTAATTGCGGCCGGCGGAATTGCAACCGGACAAGCCATGTTAGCTGCAATGGTTTTAGGTGCAGATGCGGTACAAGTTGGTAGCCGATTTGTAGCTAGTGAAGAAAGCTCTGCACACCAAGCATTTAAAAAAGTAGTTGTGGATGCCAAAGAAGGCGATACGCAACTTACCTTAAAAGAACTCGCTCCAGTTCGATTGATAAAAAACAAGTTTTATAACGAATTACAAGCGTTATATAAAACATCTCCAACACCAGAACAACTTAAAGAATTACTAGGTAGAGCAAGAGCAAAACGTGGTATGTTTGAAGGCGACTTGGAAGATGGCGAATTAGAAATCGGACAAATTGCAGGGTTAATTCATGATATTAAACCAACAGCGCAAATTGTGAAAGATATGATGTTAGAATTTGAAGCAGCAAAACAAAGAATTTCAAGATTATAATTTATAATTTAATTGGCATAACATATACCGAAGCATTACTTTTGCCAAAGGAATTATTCCCTTTTGTGATAGTATGTTTTTATTATGAAGTATAGCGCAAAAAGGGGATTAATTCTAAAAAAATTCTATCATTAAATGGCGTTAAGGGATTACACAAAAGAGTTTAAATACAACTGGAAACTTGCAGCACCTGTAATGTTAGGCATGCTTGGTCATACTTTTGTACAGTTTGTAGATAATATTATGGTTGGCCAATTGGGTACTGCAGAATTAGCGGCTGTTTCTCTTGGTAATAGTTTTGTATTTATAGCCATGTCTTTAGGAATTGGTTTTTCCACGGCAATCACACCTTTGGTTGCAGAAACAGATTCGGCAAACGACTTTAAGCAAGGGAAATCTGCTTTCAAGCATGGTTTGTTTTTGTGTACCGTATTAGGTGTTTCCCTGTTTTTTATGGTGTATTTTGCCAAACCGCTTATGTACCTTATGAAACAACCGCTTGAGGTTGTAGAGCTTGCTATTCCTTATTTAGATTTGGTAGCTTTTTCCTTAATTCCATTAATTATATTTCAAGCTTTTAAGCAGTTTAGTGATGGTTTATCCATGACGCGTTATCCAATGTACGCAACCATTTTAGCAAACGTGATCAACGTGGTTTTAAACTATGTATTCATTTTTGGAAAGTTTGGCTTCCCAGAACTTGGAATTATTGGAGCAGCCTATGGTACTTTAGCTTCCCGTATTGTAATGGTTATTTATTTATGGTGGTTATTAAAAGGAAAAGAAAAATCTAAAAACTACGTCACCAATATTAAGTTTTTTGTGCTAGAAAGTAGTATGTTAAAAAAACTGATAAGCTTGGGAGCACCAAGTGCCATGCAAATGTTTTTTGAGGTTGCCATATTTACATCCGCAATTTGGTTAAGTGGCTTGTTAGGTAAAAATCCGCAAGCAGCAAACCAGATCGCCTTAAACTTAAGTTCGATGACCTTTATGATTGCAATGGGTTTAAGTGTTGCATCTATGGTGCGAGTTGGTAACCAAAAAGGATTAAAAAATTATGTAGACCTACGAAGAATTGCCTTTTCGTTGTTTTTACTAGGAACCATTTTTGCAACCTGTTTTGCTTTACTGTTTTTTGCGTTTCACGACCAACTACCTAAATTATATGTAGATTTAGACGATGCAACAAACTTAATAGATAATACAGAAGTAGTTGCTATAGCATCTAAGTTAATGTTTGCAGCAGCCATTTTTCAAATAAGCGATAGTATTCAAGTCGTAGTGCTTGGTGCTTTACGTGGTTTGCACGATGTGAAAATACCAACAATTATTACGTTTATTTCGTATTGGCTGGTAGGTTTTCCTGTAAGCTGGTTTTTAGGAAAAGAAGATGCTTATGCTAGTTTTGGTATTTGGTTAGGTTTACTTGCAGGACTAACAACAGCATCTATATTATTGTATATTCGTTTTAACTATTTGACTAAAAAGCTGATTAGGTTGCAAGTTAAGAGTTAATGTCAGGTGAAGCGCAGTCGAAACCTATTCGTTCTGGACAGCGCTGGAACAGACAAAATATTTATATTTGTAAAAACAAAACTAGACAAATGACACTTCCTAAATTTATACTTGGCGACAATACAGATTATCCAAATGCAATCTTTGTAATACATACAGAATTTCCAATGTTTATTATCAACTTGGAAGATGATGAAGTAGAATGGTTAGAAGATTTCGATCAACACGACCAAAAAGAATTGGAATTGGAAACCGAAAATTTAATAACAGAAGCGACTGCTTTTTATGATAGAGAAGTAGCACGTTACGATGAATAATTGCGTTAAGGATTGCAGTGAAAATCCTTTTTTATTTTCTTAAAAAAGATTGCAACGTAAAGCCTGACTTTTTGCGATCCTGCAAGATTGGTGCTAAACTTTTTTTGGTATCAAAACTTGGTAGATAGAAGCAAAAAGAAACGCCCAAAAAACAGAAAATGGTAGACCAACTGATACAAAACGACCAAGAATTATTTTTATTTTTAAATAATTTAGGAACACCAACTTGGGATGCGTTCTGGTTATTGATAACCAATAAGCTCACCTTTATTCCTTTATATGCTTTGTTATTATTTTTAATCTATAAGCAATTCGGATTAAAAACATTAGTCTTTTCTGTTTTGCTAATAGCACTTATGGTTACGTTTACAGACCAAATAACCAATCTTTTTAAACATGGTTTTCAACGTGCAAGACCTTGCAGACAAGAAGGTGTTATGGAGCAAATGCGTTTTATAGCGGTGCGTTGTGGACCTTATGGTTTCTTTTCTGGGCATGCATCAAACACAATGGCTGCAGCAGTATTTGCAGGTTTATTGCTAAGGCCTTATTATAAAAAACTGATTTTTATTTTACTTTTCTGGAGTGCTGTTGTTGCCTATAGCAGAATTTATGTTGGTGTGCATTATCCTTTAGATGTACTTTGCGGAATGACCTTTGGTGCTCTTTCTGGTTTTATGTTTTATAAAATATGGAGCTATATTATTAAACGTTATGTTATAGAAAATGCGGTTTAAAGGATGAAAATCAAACGGTATTTTCATGGTTAAAAAGGATAAATAGTTAGTTAAATACAAATGGCATGTTTAGACATCAAGGTAAAAGTAGAACTTTAAAACACAATCTACGAATTGCTACTATTTTGTCTTTTGTAGCAGGAATTGTGAATGTTACCGGTTTTTTAGCTTTCCAGCAATTAACAACCAACGTCACTGGACATTTTGCTTTGTTTATTAGTGATGTAGCTAATTTTGAATTTTGGAAGGGAACCATTTATTTCCTTTATATTTTTTCCTTTCTCTTTGGTTCTTTTCTGTCTAGTTTCCTCATTGAGAAGTTTAGAGAAAACAAAAAGTTGAACGTTTTTGTGCTTCCAACTAGCATTGAATGTGTCCTTTTAATGGGCATTGCAATACTAAGTAATGTTACCGAGATGCAATATCCAAATGTTATTGTTTGTTTGCTGCTTTTTGCCATGGGAATGCAAAATTCTTTTGTTACAAAAATTTCTAATGCGGTAGTTCGAACAACACACTTAACAGGACTATTTACAGACTTAGGAATTGAACTTTCGCAATTGTTTTTTCCGCAATCACATCCCAATAGAAAAAAAATTAAGCAGACTATAAAATTACGTGTTTATATTATTTGCTTCTTCTTTTTTGGTGGAATAACGGGAGGGTTTTTATATTCCAATATTGGCTTGAAATTAAATACGCTTATTTTGGGAGCCATTATTTTATGGGTAAGTCTGTTTTATGACGATTTGAAATATCGAATAATCCGAACGAAAAGAAAATATAAACAAAAGAAAAAAAAGCGACGCAAAAAAGCATAAAATGTTTTGCCAGATCTAATCGGCAAAAGATAATTCTTCCTGCTTTTCTATACCCTTTTCTCCGACAAATAACGATTGCTACCCGTAGGATATATTGCGGTTAAAAGTGCTTATAAATTCGTTCCTTTAGATAGGGAATAGAACGATTCTATTAATTAAATAAAAAAAATTAACTTAGCACTATAGCTACTATTTCATTTTAATACGCTTTTATGGCTTTTAAAAAAGGAACATGCTATTTGAAACCTACTCGGATGGAAGCCAATTTAAATTCTGAAATTACAGCTATAATAGCAATAAACAAGGAGGAGATTATTTACCAATTTAATGCGGGAGCAGAAGCCTTATTGGGCTATTCTGCTTCGGAAATGATTGGCAAAAAGAAGACTAATTTTTTTCTAGTTGAAGAAGAATATAAAAGCTTTGAAAAAGATATTGCTTCTCGGTATAAAGTTGCAGATTCTAATTTTCATCCCTATCAATTATTAGCTCAAAATAATGATTATGATTCTCGAGAATGGACGGTTAGACGAAAAGATGGTACTACATTTATAGCCAATTCTACACTAATTCCTCTAAAAAACGATAGCGGAGAAAGTGTTGGTTTTATGCGTATTTTGAAAAATGTAACCGATCAAAAAAGAATAGAAAATGATCTTTTACGTAAAAATCAAGTTTTAAATGCTTCCGAAAAAATAACCATGACCGGAAATTGGCAATTGGATACTGTTATTAATAAAGTACAGTGGTCTAGTAACCTATTTAATATTTTTGAGGTAGATCCTAGTGAAGACTTAAATTTCGAGACTTACTTTAATTTGGTACATCCAGAGGATAAAGAAATAGTTAGCAGCTCTTTTGAAAAATCGATTTCGAATAAGAAATTTTACGATTTACTGCATCGTATTCAATTGACTAGTGGTAAAACAAAAACCATTCAGTTGCTTGGTGAAGTTATTACTGATAATGAAGATAACGTGATTGAGATCATTGGTACCTGTCAAGACGTAACAGAGCAAAGGATGGCAGAAATCAAGTTTAAAGGACTATTAGAGTCTGCTCCAGATGCTATGGTAATTGTAAATGATCATGGAAAAATACAGCTAATTAATAGGCAAGCGGAAAAAATGTTTGGTTACCCATCGGAAGAATTATTGAATAAGTCCGTAGAATTATTAATCCCGATACGATATAAACATAAACACACTTCGCATCGAGACGGTTTTTTTAAGCTACCTAAAACAAGAAAAATGGGGCAAGGAAGAGAGCTTTATGCACTTACTAAAAATGGTCGGGAAATACCAATTCAAATAAGCTTAAGTCCGCT
>JAGPUY010000120.1 GCA_018067265.1 Oceanihabitans sp.
GGTATTTAACGCCGACTTCAAAACTTTGTAACTGATCTGTAGATAATATTTTCTTCAAAGCATGCGCGCCAAAAGCGCCAAAAATAACAGATAACATACCAAAAATAGCAGCTGTAGCAAGTATAATTTGTGGTGACATAAAAGTAAAATGTTTTTATTTATAAACGACAGGAATAATTTCTCCTTGGAGCAAACAATATTTCTTAATTTCTGCTTCGGAAAGCATTGCAGTGTAATCCACTTCATTAACTAAAAAACCAGCATCTCTTAATTTATTAAAGTAATCATGTCCATAAACACGAACGTGATCGTATTGACCAAATATTTTACCGCGTTCTTTTTTATCCGTAATTGTATTGTCTTCAAAAGTAGTTTGTCTAGTCAAGTCTTGCGGAATTTGAAATATACCATAACCGCCAGGTTTCATAACGCGATATAATTCTTGTATCGCTTTTGTGTCATCTGGAATATGTTCTAACACATGATTACATAAAATGATATCATAACTATTGTCCTTAAACGGAAGGTTACAAATATCTGCTTTTACATCCGCAATAGGAGAAAGTAAATCTGTAGTGGTATAATTCAGATTTTTCAACGCGCTAAAACGTTTTAAAAAACATTGCTCTGGCGCAAAGTGAAGTACACTTTTTTCTGCAGTAAAGAAACTGGTTTCATTTTTTAAATATAACCACAATAATCGATGACGCTCTAAACTTAAAGTCGAAGGAGAAAGTACATTCTCACGTTGTGTTTCATAGCCATAAGATAAAAAGCTTTTAAAACTTTTGCCATCAATAGGGTCTGTAAAAGTGGTTCCTTTTAAGAAAAAGGCCAAAATAGGACGTGCAATATAGCTAAGCCTTATAAGCAAAGGCCTTGGGATGATATTTAAAATTATTTTGAAGATTTTTTTCAAATTAATGTACTTTCAACTATTGTTTTTTCAGATATTAGAAGTGTAATATTGTCCCATAAAGCAATTCTTTGTTGTAATGCTTCTTGTGCTGCTATTAAAACTTCCTCCCATTTATTCTCATCCTTTTCACATAATTCTTCAATCATTTTTAAAGATAACGGACCATGTTCATCTCCATCTAATTCAATATGTCTATTTAAATAATAGGATAGCTTATTGTAAGTGTTATCTTGGGTTTGAGAATGTTTAATAATTTGAAAAAACATGTCTGGAATAATATCTTCTCTACCAAATGTAAATGCGGCGGCTATAATATGTGGTTTGCTCGTTTTAATAATACTAAAAGTAAAAGCAATAAACTGAAATGTTTTTTTGTTTAAATTTATGCTTTTTGCAGCTTCTTCAATAGTTCGCCCTTTTTTTAATTCTGCTATAAATTTATCAATACTGTTCGTATTGGCTCCTAATTGATGCATCGCATCTAGGTACATTTCAAAATGGCTTTTAGCTTCCCCTAATTCATTAATATCACTTTCTTCCCCTAAAACTATTTCATTAATAAAACGAGATGTTGCAGGATTAGAAACAGGAATCCAAGGTAGGGTTGTAGTTGTTAGTTGGTTTTGAAGCGCTTTTAATAGCGACATGAAATCCCACACGGCAAATACATGTTGCTCCATAAATAATTTTATGTCATCAACATTAGATAAAACAGTATATAATTTATGCGTATTTAATTGATGTCTTAATGGTTGAAGCTTTTCTTCTATGGTACTAATTGTCATAATTAATTATAAAACTAATTGGTTTTGTCTAAACGCATCTTCTTCATCACTCACAATTCCTAAAGCTTCATATATATACGCAAAAGTAGAAAGCAATTCTGGTTTACCATCTACAATAGCAACATCATGCTCAAAGTGCGCAGAAGGTTTATTGTCTAGAGTAGTGATTGTCCAGCCATCTCTGTGCTGTTTTATGCTTTTTGTGCCAAGGTTAATCATTGGCTCAATAGCTACAACCATACCTTCAATAAACTTTTTACCACGACCACGTTTACCATAGTTTGGCATTTCGGGATCTTCGTGCATTTTTGTTCCTAAACCATGACCAACAAGTTCTCTTACCACACCATAACCATGATCTTCGCAATACTTTTGTATCGCATAACCAACATCACCAACACGATTACCAAGTTTCAGTTCTTTTATTCCAACATAAAGAGATTCTTTAGTGACTTGTAAAAGTTTTTCGGTTTCTGGATCAATCTCACCAACAGCAAAAGTGTAGGCATGATCTCCATAATAACCATTTTTTATAGAACCACAGTCGATAGATATAATGTCGCCTTCCTCTAAAGGAGTGCTGTTTGGAATACCATGAACTACTTGGGAGTTCGGACTCATACAAAGTGTGTTCGGGAAATCATACAAGCCTAAAAAACCAGGGATTGCACCTTGGTCTCTAATACACGCTTCTGCAATTTTATCTAACTCTAAAGTGGTTACTCCAGGTTTCACTGCTTTAGCGACTTCCCCTAAAGTTTTGGATACTACTAATGCAGCTTCGCGCATTAATTCTATTTCTTCTCTTGTTTTTACTATAATCATAGGACATAAAAATATGCTGCAAAGATACTAAAAATAACAAAGGATACTTTTTTTATTGAAACATGATATTCGACAGTTTTTAAACTTTATTTATTCTATAATTTTGTGGTACAAATAAAATCATATGTATAAATCCGTTAGTGCAGAAGAAGCAGTAAAAGTAATTAAATCGAATAGTAGTGTTTATATTCAGGCAGCAGCAGCTGCTCCTCAAGCTTTAATAAAAGCAATGACTGCTCGTCATGAAGAATTAAGAAATGTAATGGTTTGCCATTTGCATACCGAAGGTGAAGCACCTTATGCAAATCCAGAGCTGAAGGATAGTTTTCATGTGAATTCTTTTTTTATCGGAAAAAATGTGAGACATACTTTAAAAGCTGGAAATGGTTCCTACACGCCCATTTTTTTAAGTGAATTGCCGCTGCTTTTTAAACGTAATATCATTGATTTGGATGTAGCACTAATTCATGTGTCTGTTCCCGATAAACATGGGTATTGTTCGTTAGGTGTTTCGGTAGAAGCGACTTTAGCGGCAATTGATAATGCCAAACATGTAATTGCGCAAGTAAATAGAAATATGCCTAGAACGCATGGCGCCGGAATTATTCATGTTTCTGAAGTGGATTTGTTTGTAGAGTCTAACGACGATTTACCAACACATGATATTGTAGCGCCAACAGCTATTGAAAGTAAAATTGGAGACTATGTAGCTGGATTAATTGAAGATAGAAGCACCTTGCAAATGGGGATTGGTAGTATCCCAAATGCCGTTTTAACTCGATTAACAAATCATAAAGATTTAGGATTGCATACCGAAATGTTTTCAGATGGTGTTATTGATTTAATCTTAAAGGATGTTATTAACGGAAACTATAAAGGTATCAATCGTGGTCGTGCATTGTCTACTTTTTTAATCGGATCGAAACGCTTGTACGATTATGTAGATGATAATCCTTTTGTAGAAATGCGAGCATCTAATTATACTAATGATGTTTCTATTATTAAGCAAAATCCCAAAATGGTAGCTATTAACTCTGCTATTGAAGTAGATGTTACCGGACAAGTTTGTGCCGATTCTATTGGAGCACACATGTATTCTGGAGTTGGAGGACAAGTAGATTTTATAAGAGGTGCATCTTTAAGTGAAGGCGGAAAAGCTATTATTGCATTACCATCGACCACTAAATCTGGTGTCAGCAAGATTGTTCCTTATTTAAAACCAGGAGCTGGAGTAATAACTACTAGATCTCATGTGCACTATGTAGTAACAGAATATGGTATTGCTAATCTGTATGGAAAAACAATTAAAGAACGTGTAAAAGGATTAGTAAATATTGCACATCCAGACCATAGAGAAACTATAGACAGGCAGTATTTTGATTTGATAAAAGGCTAGTGGTCTTTTTTTAAAAAGGAAAAGAATCCTTTCTTTTTTGGTGGTGTTTTTTGGTTGTATTTTGGATTGGAAAGATAT
>JAGPUY010000127.1 GCA_018067265.1 Oceanihabitans sp.
TCAGAATTACTTCCAAGTCACGATATCTTCAAAATTACGTCTTGACTTTCCGAATTCTGGATCTGCTTTTCTATACCCAAAAGCGGCCATAAAGGATAAACCATATTTATCCGTATCCACTCCAAACTTCTCTTTTAATAATGCTTCTGCTTTTTCTTGATGAAAACCTTCAATCGGGCAAGAATCAATTCCTGTTAAAGCAGCAGCTGTCATCATATTACCTAAAGCGATGTAGGTTTGTTTGGCAGACCAATCGAATAGTTTTTTATCGGTATCTAAATCAAAATCACGTTCTTGAAATTCTCTGTAGAATTTAGAATACATTTCAATAACATCTTCTGGTAAATGTTTTACATCTTTCATCATGTGCATAATATAATCTGCATCATGTTTTACCATTGGTGCTTTCATACTTAAACCCAATACAAAATGACTTGCCGTATCTAATTTTAAAGGCGCTCCCCAAGCTACAGGTTTTAATAACTCACGTAATTCTTTGTCTTGAACGACAATAAAATGCCAAGGCTCGAAACCAAATGAACTAGGAGATAAATGTGCTGTTTCTAGGATAAATTTCATATCTTCATTGGTAACTTTTTTGGTAGCGTCAAATTCTTTGGTAGCATGTCTAAAATTAAAGGCGTTTAATATGTCTTCTTTTGCAATGTTAGGTGTCTTCATTTTTATGTTTTTGAGAGGTTGTTTTATTAATCTGGGACAAAGATAGAATCATCGAAGTCTTTTTTTAGAGTATAAAAAAAGGTGATCTATGTACAAATAGAGGTTTTTAAGGTTTGAATTCTTAAAATTTTCTTAATTTGAGTGGTATAATACAGATACACACTTCTATTTTTACCTTAAATGAAGTAGCAATCCTTTATTAATACCTTAATAATTTTACTTGATCCATCTAAAGGTCAAGTTAATTCTAGGCAGTATTTTCTTTGTGGTTTTAGGAATTTTATGTTTCCAGTTATCTTGTGTAGCACCTTGCATGACTAGTAAGCTCCCATGCGCTAAGGGAATAGAAATCCGTTTTAAATCTTTACGAGTCGCATGTTTCAATTGAAAAGGCCTTGTTGCTCCAAAGGTAACAGAACCAATAACGGTATTTTTTCGTCGGCTTTCTTCATAATCTTGATGCCAATCGACGCTATCTTTTCCGTCTCTATAATAATTAAGCAAACAACGTGTGAACTGAATGTCTACTTCCTTTTCTATGCGTTCTTTTATAAATAGTAAATCGGCATTCCAAGGAAGCATTTTCCGTTTTTTATCAGAATAAGAACTATCCGTTTTTGAATCTCCATACCAAGCTGTTAGTCTTGGCAAATTTACTTGCTTCCCATAAATGGTCATTTGATCTTGTTCCCATATCGTGTTTTGTAACAAACTATTGTAAAATCTATTGCTTTCTTCCGAAGAAAAAAAGTTTTCAAACAACGTGACATCTGCTCCGGGTAAATCAAATGTTGTTTTACGAATTTCATCCGTAGAAAATAAATCGGTTTGACTAAATAAATCCATTTCGTTGTTTCCTAAATCGTTTATACTTTAATCGGATAAAAAATGAAAAACTAACAAAAACTCATCGTGTTAATTGCTTTCATCCAGCTTGTTTTTTCTAAGATCTTTAATAAAATAACCAAGCATAATTATAATAAAAAAGGCAAATGGCAATGAGGTAATAATCAGTAAACGTTGTACCGCTTCTAGCACGTTAATATCGGCTTTCACATTACCCAATAAGACTAAAGCTATTGTGGCCAATAGAATAAAAACGGACCAAATTACACGATGTGTTCTACTTGGGTTTTTGGAACCATTATCTGTAAACATACTTAATACAAATACCGCAGAATCTACAGAAGTAATTAAAAAGCTAATTAATAAAAGAATAGAGGTTATGTTTAAAAAAGTGGCGTATGGATAATGTTCCAAGAATACAAAAATGGAAGAGAATACATTACCAAATTCGTTACTATACGTTCCCCATTCTTCTATTAGCTTAAATGCAGAAGAACCAAAAACGGAAAACCAGAAAAAAGTACCAATAGTAGGAATAATTAAAACACCCAATAACAATTGTCTTATGGTACGTCCTTTGGAAATACGGGCAATAAATATACCTGTAAAAGGCGCCCAGGCTAACCAAAATGCCCAATAATAGAAAGTCCAATCTGTTAAAAATGCAGTTCCTGGATTATAAGAACCAATAGCCAAACTCATAGGTATAAAATCTATGATATAGTAAAACATAGCGGTTCCAAAAGACACCAAAATGGCTGACATATCACTAGTTACAAAGACAAATATTAAAATAGCCAAAGTGACTATAATATTCCATTTAGAAAATATTTTAATTCCTTTATTGACACCTTGCCAAGCCGAATAACAAGCTATTGTAGAAATGAGCACACAAAGTAAAACTGTTGCTGTGAACCCGAAATTTGAATCCGTAATATGATTAATCCCACCTTTAATTTGAGTTGTACCTAAACCTATAGCTGCTATTAGACCAAAAACAGTTGTTATAATAGTAATAACATCGACTCCTTTTTTTAGCATTTTACTTTTTACGTGATCTTCTATGGTTGCACTTATTCGGACTTTCTTTTTCTTAATGTATAGCGCGTAGCCAATTATCATGGCAAATAAGCCGTAAAATGCCCAAGCTGTTAATCCCCATTGATAAAACGTATATTCTAATGCTAAAATATCTGGTGACAAACTGGAAGTATAAGGCGGATTCTGTTGCATAAAAACGGGCTCTTGAACCGCACGTAACAAAATACCAGATCCCATTCCGGCACTATATAACATGGCTGTCCATGCCCAAAGGGAATATTCTGGTTTAGAATTGGGCTTTCCTAGTTTAATGTTTCCGTA
>JAGPUY010000134.1 GCA_018067265.1 Oceanihabitans sp.
TTTTGCATTTTCCAGAGTTTTTCGTTTTCATTTCCTAATGCAATTCCAATCCCTTCTAAACAATCGATTTGCTTGGTAGCTGTTTGTCCCAGTTGGTCACCAAGAGGAACAAAGTAGTTTCTATAAATGGTTCCAGCACCACAAGCAATGGCACAAACTGGTCCTTGCGTATGGTCGTTTTCATAGCGATCTATGCCTTGTTCTGGAGTTATGGATGGGCTTATCATTTCCAAGAGATTGAATTGCGAAGCAGCTTGAAAAAGCGCATTTGTATTTTCTATGCTAGTGTGTAATTCTTGCACATCGGCTACAATTTCATTTACCTGAATCTCGCTGGAATAGGAATCCAGTTTCGGACTTTTATTTTTAAGTTGTAATAGACTTGCTATCTCTAATTCGCCAAAGGAAAATCGTTGGTTATTGGCTTTTGAAACAAAAACACTTCCTTCTATTTTAAGATGTGCTCTTACGTATTCGGGAGATTTTTCTGTAAATCCTGATAGTTTTTCAAACCACACGCTTCTTTGTTTTACTATGTAAAAGGTCTATCTCTTTCATAAGTCTTTCGTTTAAAGTAAATACATTAGATAAACTCTTCATGTCTTTCTTTCTAGTTCCGCCCGAGAAAATTAGATGTTTCCCTTCTAGTTTTATTGTCGCATTTTTACATTCCATTAATGGTAGCGTAGCAGGACTTGCTAAAATTAAATCGGAATATGCACTCCTCGTTCCATAAAAACTAAAAGAATCTGATCTTATGTAAGACATATATGATAAAAGGGTAAATAAACGAAATAGCGAAAGCTTACAAGGAAGAAAATCTGTTTTTAAATCCAGTTTTCTAGATTTAATGGTAGTTGTTGTCATTCGTTTGTTCCATTTCACTTCAATTTCTAACGACCAATTAGTGTAGTTTTCTATAAAGTTGATATTTCCTTTAAGAGGCGTTTTCATTGCGTTGCTTATAGGTGTAATGTATTTATGATTTTTGCTCAAGATATTTTTAAATGTTTTACAACGTATTTTTGTATGCGCTATTTGTAAGGTTTTGGAACTAATTTAGCAAATAAAACCGGAACCTAAAGTTCTTACGAGTTTTTGTAAGTAGGAGCGGATTATTAGATGTTATTCTCATTTTAGAAATCAAAGCCTTTGATAAAGAAAGTAGCAATAAATTTTAATAGAACACGTTTCTAGAAAGTGAGATATGGAATAAGATATTCCAAACCAAACCAAACCAAACACCATTTGTACCTATGAAAATAGTATTTAAAAGCATATGCATATGCCTCCTGATTTTAGTATCTACCAACGCTTTACACGCGCAAGAAATAAATAGTAAAAAGGGATACGACACACAAATAGGAGTTATGGTCTATATGTTAGAATATTTAAAAGACGACATTATTTCATCTACACGCGGACTTAATTCCTTGGAAACAGACTTTCAATTTGATGAAAAGGCAAATTCGATAGGAGCGATTATTTTACATGTAGCAGCTGTAGAAGCAACCTACCAAAGATATTCCTTTGGAGAGGATATGTTAAATGCATATGATAAAGAAGAACAGGAACTACTCGAAATGAGCCTTGATCTTAATAAAACGAAAGAAATACTTAAAGACAAACCTGCAAAGTATTATTTAACGATGTATAAAAAAGTACGAAAGAATACATTAAAAGAATTCCAAAAGATAAAGGATGATTGGTGGACTAAAAAAAGGCATTGGTCTTGGTTTCATGTAATGGAACATCAGGCGCACCATTTGGGGCAAATAGAATTAATTATCGCAAGATTGCCAAAATAACGATCTGAGATGCTTGTTGGATTATGTTTAAAGTTAGTTGAATAGAAGTGCGTTGTTTTGCTAATGAGCAACTTCTTACATATTCTTTTGTATTGTCATTATTCTTTATTAATTTAACACGTTGTAAATCAGTTAATTAATAATCGTATTATGAAAATAGGGTCTAAAATTATTATTACAGCTTTCCTTTTAATAGGATTCTCAACACAGAGTCAAACAAAAAACCAAGCACTTTCTAAAATAAATACCGAAGGCTTTCAGAAATCGCAAGTCATGCGTATTGTTTCGGACTTGTCTGATGTGTATGGTCCACGTTTAGCAGGTACTGATCAATATTTTACTGCAGCAGAATGGGCAAAGAAAACCATGGAGAATTGGGGCATCGATAAGGTGTATTACGAAAACTATTGTCAGGATTGTATGGGTTGGGAAGTAAAATCATTTAATGTAGAAATGACTGCACCTGCGTATATGAAAATACAAGCTTATCCGTATGCGTGGACAGAAAGTTCTAACGGCGTACAAATAGGGGATTTGATTTGGATTGAAAATCATGCCGATTTAGAAAAAGTTAAGAATCAATATACTGGAAAAATACAAGGAAAAACCATACTTATAGGCGCTGCTCCAGAACCAAATATGTTATTCGATCCACTTTCTACACGTTTTTCTGAAGCCCAAATAGAAGAAGCTAAAAAATCTATTGAACCTACACCAAATAATCCTTTAAGCCATAATGCTGGAGATATGGATTTAATTGGAAATTTGGATGCTATATTCGATAAAATGGTGCGAAAAGATGATGCTTTTTTTGCTTTTTTAAAAGCTGAAGGCGCATTAAGTATTTTAGGAACGACACCTTTTTTTCCTGGTATTATTCATCCGAGTGGTACTTATAATTTTAGAGAAAGCGATGAAAAACCAATACCTTATTTTGCGATTTCCCCAGAGAGTTTTGGCAAGTTAAAACGCTTAATAGGAAGGGAAATGCATCCGAAGATTAAATTCCATTTAGATTCTGAACTGTATTTAAAGCCAGAAAATAACGTGAATATTTTTGCGGAAATTACAGGTTCAGACCCCAAATTAAAGGACGAAGTGGTTATGATTGGTGCTCATTTTGACTCTTGGCATCCTGCGTCCGGAGCTACAGATAATGGTGCAGGTTCTGCGGTAATGATGGAAGTTATGCGAATTATTAAAGCTTCCGGATTAAAACTAAAACGAACGATACGAATTGCATTATGGGGTGGCGAGGAACAAGCATTTGTAGGTTCTATGGCCTATGCAGAAAAACACTTCGGTAAAGTAAAAGAAACGACTAGGAAAAAAGAGTTTGAAAAAATTTCAGCCTATTTAAATATGGATAATGGTGCTGGTCAAATGCGAGGTGTTTATTTGCAAGGAAACGAAGCGGTAAGACCTATTTTTGAAAAGATGTTAGCGCCCTATTCGCATTTAGATGTTAATAATCTAACCATTCAAAATACCGATTTTACAGATCATGATGTTTTCGATTATTACAAAATCCCAGGATTTCAAATCATTCAAGATAAATTAAATTATAGTACAGTAACACACCACACTAATTTGGATGCTTTGGAATATGTTCCCGAACGCGATATGATGATTAATGCTACGGTAATTGCAGCACTTGTGTATCAAATTGCTCAGGAAGATTCTAGGTTGCCAAGAGAAGATTAAAGAGAAATAGTACTTTATGTACTTGTTTCTTTCCTGTGTACATGCCGATTATAGTGTGGTAAATAACTAGCTAAAAATTATTTCTGTATTCCTATAGAGCCATTTGGTGAGGGGCAAAGGGAATAGGTGAAATCTGGTTGCATATTAGGTTCATCCCGATGGGAAACAAACAAAATACTCGTCTCACTTTCTTTTGCAATTTTATTTATTAATGCGATAATAAG
>JAGPUY010000143.1 GCA_018067265.1 Oceanihabitans sp.
ATGCCGTTAAAGGTGCAGTTATACCCTTGAAAATTTTTCCCTAAGAAAACTGTTTCCGCTTGCGTATCAAAAATAGCCCAAGCATCATACATCGCCATTGCGCTATGAAATAAGTTTCTAGCATGTACTGTTGGGCGAGCAAAATCGGTACGAATAGCGTTTAATAATTCTTCATTCCAATCTCGAGCTACAGAATGCTGCGCATCCATAGTGGTCAAAGAAAGACCTATAAAGGCCAATAAAAGTATGCTTTTTTTCATATTATAAAAAATTTGGTAGAACACTAAACGTAAGTGCAATGTAAATTAATTATAAACTTTCAAGAAGAAATATTCTGTTTTTTTAAATCGCGTGTAGGTTTAAATAAAATTAAAGAGAAGTTAGGTTACTAAAAAATCCTCATCGATATTAGGTAAGCCGATTACGAATACATGTCTAATCGGCTACAAATCCGTTAGTTAATTCAAATATTTCCAAATCAAAATACGGAACAGCCGCTAAACTATGGTCAAAGATATCGGAAATAATATATTCATAATTAGCCCAACGTTTATCGCTACTAAAAGCATAAATCTCTAGAGGTAAACCTTGTGCTGTTGGTTCTAGTTGGCGCGTCATGATAGTCATGTCTTTATTGATGGCAGAATGATTTTCAATATACGATTGAATATACTTTCTAAAAACACCTAAGTTGGTAAGGTTACGACCATTTATTAATACCGATTTATCCATATTATGATCTGTATTATAGGTGTCAATATCCTGTTTTTTGTCCTTTAAGTAGTCTGAAATAAGATTTATTTTTTTCATTTTTTCAACGTCTTCATCCGTTAAATAATGCACACTTGTTGCTTTTAAAAGAATAGATCTTTTAATTCGTCTACCACCAGAATCACTCATTCCTCTCCAGTTTTTAAACGAATCGGAAATAAGGGCATAGGTTGGAATGGTAGTAATGGTCATATCGAAATTTTGAACCTTTACCGTAGAAAGATTAATTTCGGTTACATCACCATCTGCGCCATATTTTTCAAAGGTAATCCAGTCCCCAATACGCACCATATCATTTACAGTCACTTGAATACTTGCCACAAATCCAAGAATGGTATCTTTAAAAACTAAAATAATAATAGCGGAAGCAGCACCAATGGTGGTTACAAATTTCCAAAAAGAAATACCCGAAATAATGGCGAAAATAGAGAAAACACCAACCATCCAAGCAAAAATCATAATCACTTGAATGTAACTATCAATAGGTTTATCTTTAAATCGGGGAAGCGTTTTAAGGTAATCTTTAACCGAATGTAAAATACTTCGAACAATCCAAAGTGTTAGTATAATCCCGAAGATTTGTAGCGATTTTTCAATGATATTTTCTAAATAGGAAAAATCAGTAAACACAATAGGAATAAACTCTAAAGCAATAATAAGCGGAATAATATGTGCGATATTACGAGGCACTTTATTTTTAATAAGGATATTATCAAATTTCGATTTTGTCTTTACAGCAAAGACATTAAAGGCGTTGATGAGTATCTTTTTAATGATAAAGTCAATAATAAAAGCCACAAGAAGCAATGTTATAAATAAACCAAGCATATTTAGATACTTGGCTGTACTTTCCGATAAACCAAATTCGATTAAATAATCGTAAAGTAGATGCTTAATAGGTATTATATTTAATGTAGAATTCATGTCCTGAAATTAGACTACAAAAATACTTTATGTTTACCGACTATACGATAGATTAATTTTTTATTAACGTTTATAATTATAGCACTATAAGGTGTAGACTTGAAAAACGCGTAGGAGGTAAGATTCTAGGTTTTAAAAGGCGAGGAGTAGTATTTTATAGTAAATTAAAAACAACAATTCCGTAGGCAAAAATGCGAACGATTCTAAGGGAACCATAAACCATTACTTTTTGAAATGGAAATTTTATAATCCCCGCCGCCATGCAAGATACGGCAAAAGGTACTGGTAATAATGCACCTATAATAATTAAAAATCTGCCATATTTTTTAGAATTGGCAAGCTGTTTTTCCATTTTCACTTCTAAATATTTATGAAAAGTTGGGTTTTTAGTACATAGTTGTCCTAACCAATAGGCTAATAATCCGCCAAAATAGGATAGAATGGATAAGATACAGAGGAATAGCCAAGGCGTTTGCATTTTTCCAGCCCAAGCAATAAACATTTCTGGAGGTAGAATACCAAGAATGGTTTCCGATATGAAAAAGAAACCTAATACGCCATAAACTGGTAATACTTGTGTAAGATGTATCAAAGAAGCATTGATATCTATAAAGTGGTTGAGGGCGATAATTATTCCAACTAGCAGTATTAAAATTGGGAACGCTTTTTTTAATGTTTTTAAGATAAAACGATACAAGCCGGAATATATATAATATTCATGTACTGCTTGTATACGCGTTTTGTCTACTTTAGAAGGATTTCTTGTAGGTTTCATTAGGTTAAGATTTAGGTACTATTTGGGGATTGAAAGATACAAAGATTTTATATAAAATCGATTAAAAGCAAAATAAATCGATTAAAAACACGTATTTTTAACTTATGCATTGTTGTTTTAGCGGAATTTCTTACGATTTATTCATTTTTTGGCAGTTGGATTTTGCTATGGGATGAATTAGAATGTAGTTTGAAATGCTTCCGGATTTTGTTTACTGATTTATTTGGAAAGGAATTAGAAGTAACATTAGAATAGGATCTTTAAATGAAATTAGAAATATAGAAGGAGAATCTTTTTTTTAATTCAATTTGGAACTAGAGTATAGATTAATAAATTCTATTTTACATAATATTAATTATAGTACAAATTATATGTAATACAATTAGATAGCTATAATTCAATATTATGTAAAATATCCCAGTATGTGTTATTTTCATAAGAAACGTTTGTACTTGGGTAATTAAACATTCGTTGCAAGTCAATTGAACCTTTGTCATAACTTTCATATTCTGTACAATTGCTCAACATTTTTTAAATAAAAGATTTACGAGAAAGTTCAAAACTACTAAGTTGTACTATAATTAGTCGTTATGTAAAATATCCGCTGCCTATGCGCTCGATTGTTTTATTAAATCAAATTGCTCTAGCAATTTATTTAAAACACAATTTCCAACCGCAT
>JAGPUY010000152.1 GCA_018067265.1 Oceanihabitans sp.
ATTTGCACCCCGATAACGTGGAAATTATCTAGATAAAAATAAATTTTTAAAATCAAAAAAAAACTAATTAGTAAAGATCGTAAGTCTCTAAAGTTAGTGTTTTGGTTTATTTTAATTGCAATAAACAATAGCTGAATTTAACACAAAATTCATGCCAAACACCTTGTATTAGATGTTTTGGCATGAATTTTTGTTGTTTGTTTTCGTTTTAACTAGAAAACATATAACTAAATAATGATTTTGTCAGTTAAATTACATTTTGTCATACCAAATATTCATTTGGAACATATACGTTTCTATTGTAGAACAAATTAGAAAATTTCCCATCACCACATTCCTATTACCATTTATTATTCAGACATCTTTCATGCCTTTACCTCTCAAAAAAGTATTTAAAATATTTTTGTTTATAAATTAAGCTTTAAAACATGTTGGTGTGTATATGAAATAAGCGAAGTCTTTATAAACATATCACCATTACGCACTTTCCTAAACTTTTATTTACTTGTCCACTTATCGTTTTTACGTAATGATTATATTCTTTTCTACACAATCCCAACCTCCAAAACCCAAAGTATTTCCCATTCCCCTACTTTTTCATCCATATATACTACCAAACAAAAAGGCATGAAACATAAAAAACCCTCTCCATTCCAGAAAGGGTTTTCAAACCTACGCTTACACATAAAACAGCGCATGTATTAATTTTCGTTTAACTATCAATGTTTATAGCGCACATAATACGGCGTTATGGTACCATTGCTTTCATAAGTAAAACCTGCAGATACCCATTCTTCGGGATTAGAACTAGAACGTCTTGTAGTATGATAATGCCCATAATTGGTATAACTTCGCGAACTCAATCTCGGGTAATAAATAACAAAATCGCCCCAAACACCAACGCCACTACTCGCATTAAAACTGCCACCACCAAAAGCGGTAATAATTCCAATTTGTCCTTTTCTATTGGTTTCAAAATAAGGATATGCAAAGGCAAAATTAGGGTTCCATATTTGCGTCTGGTTTACCATATTCCAAGTCGACGTATTAATCTCGGCAATTTGCACATGGGTTTGTGGGAAGTTGGCGTTATTAGAAGCATTCCAAGCAAAAATCACATTGTCTTCGCGCATGGTTGCTGCTCTAACATAGGTTTTCCAAGAGGCATCCGACAACCAATTATTACCATCTGCTGCCGTAGAAGACATGGTATTATTTGGCCAAGAATTGATATTCACATCTCGCCAACTATAGGTGTTTTCATTATCTCGCATACTATAGACCTTCATGGTACTATTATCTGCATGACCAGCCCAAAACACAGCATTGCTCCCGTTTTGTGATACATGAGACCAAAAGGCATTTGTGCTTCCTGTAAATTGATAATTTACGGTTACACCTGCAGCAAGTTCTTGTAATGGCACCCGAATAACATACCTATTTGCACCACCACCAATACTACTGGTCCAATACAAGAATTGGTTTCCAAAACTCATGTCATTATAATCTAAGGTTCCAGAAGATGCAAGGGCATCATTTGTAAAATCCCAATAGGTCCAAGAAGTACCATTAGAGTTTCTAACTTCTTGGGTGTTTTGTGCCGCAATTCGAATGGCATTTTGACCTCCAGCCGTTCTATACTGTAATAGCCAAACAAAAATATCGAATTCGGGAACGTATTGCAGTACTTGATCACAGCATAGTCCGCCATAATCATTAGGAAAAATGGTAGTTGGATTCACACTAGTAAAGTTTTGTCCGCCATCTAAGGATAAAGACATCCATGTATTTCCGGTGGTCATTACGGTATCGCCATTTTCTGCTACACTAGGTTCTGGTAGCATAGCACTTACATTCACCGCATCCCCAATTTCATCATAGGTTTCAAAAGAAACGGCTTGGCTGGCACTTTCATCGTATTTATCGACATTGAATTTTGGGTTTAACGGTGCAAGATCCCCACGAATTGGTCCATTAGGAACATAGTATGGTTTTGTTTCTTCGTTTAAGTTTTCAAAACTAGTTTCAAAGGCCGGGAAATCTCCTCCTTTTACCCTTTTCGGTGCTACTTTTCCGTTGCTAAGTGGTTCTTCCGTTTCGCATGGTTTCACAGGATTGTCTTCCTTTTTGGTACATTGAATGCATAGTAAAGCGAGTACTAAAAATCCCAATGCGTACTTGAATAGATTTTTCATAGTATTAAAATTTAAAGGTTAATAATGAATAGCGTGATTGCATACTTTGCACAAGACAATCTATTAAAATGGTTTCCAGTTGCCACTAAAAATGTTTCCATTAGTATGGGAACCATTGGTTTCTCGCACATGCTTATAATTTACTTGAAATCAAAGCATAGCCCACAGTGGTACATCAGAAAATTGGTGCTGTCAATTATTATTAGGAAGATTTTAACCACTAACAATCAAGTGGTTACGAGTAAATATACGAAAAATATTTCATATAAAACCTTTGTATATCGAACTTTATTTTCCCTTAAAATTAACATTAAATCATTTACCATCCCCAACATTTCCCATACCTTTATACTACCAAATAAAAAGTCATGAAACAGATAATGATAGTATGTACCGCCTTATTTATGAGCAGCCTATCTTTTGCGCAATTTCAAGTTTCGGTGAGTTCTGGTTATGCATTGGGAAGTGCCGGGATGAAATTAGGAGAAACGGTGAATATTTCAGAAACCGAAAACAGCTATGGTAGTTATGGCGAAGGTGCCAATTTTCAATTACGAGGCACCTATTTCTTCGGGGAGTCTTTTGGTGCAGAAATAGGATTGGGATATTTACGTGGTACCGATCAAACGGTATCTAAAGTGAACCTACCAAATAGAGAAGTCGATGCCGTGGCTAGAGCGCGTGCTTTTGGTGCTTCTGCTTCTATGGTATATCGATTTACCAATAATATTTATGGTCGTTTTGGTGCTTTAATAAAAGTAGGTGGTAAAACAGAAGCGGTGATCTATGATAAAACCGTGTTTTCACAAGCCGAAGCGGATGCTTTTGGTGTGCCGCTAGGTTCGTATTCGGAAACGAATTATAAAGAAGATTTTCACGGACAATTTCCTTTAGGTTTTATTGCTGCACTTGGTTATAAATACGATTTGAAAAACAACTTAAGTCTTTTTGCAGAAGCAGAATATTACGGGATTAGCTTAAAACGAAAAGACTCCGAGCTTTCCGAATTTAACACCGATATCGTTTTACCAGATGGTAACGTTGCGGTGGCCGGTTTTTATTCTTTAGATAATTTACCAGATGGTTATAATAAAGAAACGACCTATGTAGATAATCTGGATAATAACAATACCGATTCGTCTAAAAAACTGTCGCAAAAAGTACCGTATTCTTCTTTCGGAATTAATTTTGGTATCACCTATACGTTTAATAAATCGGCTAAAAAAAATTAAGTCTTTTATAAGGCTATTCTTCTAAAGCATCCACAAATGCTTCCATGTTTTTATCTGGCATCAACCAAATAAAAGCGACAATAAGATAACAAGCAATGGCCACCCAAGTGTTTAGATATGCCAAAGGAATAGAAATAATATAAAGGCTCATAGACACATAATCTTTAATACCACTAGAACACAATTTTGCCAGCATTTCATTGTCCTTGTGATGTTTTACCAATACACGTTCTAAAATAAAATAAGCAATGGCACACATTAGTAATACCACGCCATAAACGGCTACAGGCAATGCTTCGGTATAATTTTCATGTTCGCCCAACCAACTTGTGGTAAAAGGTATGAGCGACAACCAAAACAATAAATGCAAATTTGCCCAAAGAATTTTCCCATTTACCTTTTGCGTCACTTGCATTAAATGGTGGTGGTTATTCCAATAAATCCCGATATAAATAAAACTCAATAAGTAGCTTATAAAGGTTGGCGCCACCGTTAGCAATCCTTGTAGAGTAGTATCTTCTGGAGCTTTCATTTCTAATACCATAATGGTAATTGCTATGGCTAATACGCCATCACTAAATGCTTCTAAACGACCTGTTTTCATAGTGTTTTATTTTAGGTTTTCTGAAATACATTAACCGCCAAAACGTCTTGGTGGCGGTAATGGAATACGCACCGTTTCCTTAGGAACATCCAAAAATTTACCGGCTTCCCAATCTTTTTTAGCTTGTTCGATGAGCGCTTTATTAGAGGCCACAAAATTCCATTCTATAAAGCGTTCTTCGGGGAATGCATCGCCTCCAAAAATGTAAACGGTCGTGTTGGCTGCTATTTCAAATTCGCACAACATACTGTCTTTGGCTACCAATAATTGCTTTGGTCCGTAGGTATGGCCGGCACTCGTGATGCTTCCTTCTAAAATATATAAGGCGCTTTCTCCAAATAAATGTTCGCCTATGTTTACGGTTTTCGCTTTCGCGGATTGGATTTCCAAAAAGTACAACTTGCTGTACACAGGAACAGCAGATTGCTTGCCAAAAGCTTCTCCTGCCATTAACTTAAATTGCACCCCATTTGTTTCCCATCGGGGAATATCTTCGGCGGAAACATGGGTAAAAGAGGCTTCGCATTGCTCTTCTTCTTTCGGTAAAGCGACCCAAATTTGTAAACCATGTAACATTTTATTGGAAGTCCGTAAACGTTCCGGAGTGCGCTCGGTATGCACAACGCCTTTTCCTGCAGTCATCCAGTTTACAGCGCCTGCGGTGATTTCTATTTCGGTACCCAAACTATCCCGATGCATAATAGCACCTTCAAATAAAAAGGTTAACGTAGATAAACCAATATGTGGATGCATGGCAATGTCCATATTTTCTGTTTCATTCATGCAAGCTGGTCCCATGTGATCGATAAATATAAATGGACCAACCATGCGCTTCTGCCGAAAAGGTAATAATCTACCCACCATAAAATTGCCAATATTGGCAGCGCGTTCTTCTATAATTAGTTTGGTGTTGGACATCGTTTCTATTTTAGGAGTTGGAATGATATATTCTAAAATTTCTATTAAAGATATAAAAAAAACAGCTCCAAAAAGGAACTGTTTTAAAGCTGTTAATCTTCTAAATATCCGAATTTCCCAGTATTGAAATCTTGAAAAGCTTCCATTAATTCTGCTTCGCTATTCATAACAAATGGGCCGTGTGAAGCAATGGGCTCGTTAATTGGTTCGCCGCTTAATACTAGTATTACTGCGTCTTCTACAGCTTCGACCGTAAACGTTTCTCCGTCGTTTTTAAACATTACAAAATGATCTTGTGGTGCGGTAGTGGTATCATTCACTTTTGCTTCTCCTTCTACCATTAAAATACTGGTGGTATACTGTTCTGGAAAAGACAATTGGGTCTTCCCTCCTTTTTTCAATTTCACATTATACATGTGTATTGGTGAAAAGGTGGATGCTGCTCCTTTGTTTCCTTGAAATTCTCCAGCAATGACTTCGACTTCTCCAGCTTCATCTGGTAAAGTTACTTTTACGATTTCTGCATTGGTAATCGCTTGGTATTTTGGTGCGCTCATTTTGTCTTTTGCAGGAAGGTTTACCCACAATTGTACCATTTGAAATTCACCTCCTGTTTTACTCCATTCGGTTTCATGAAACTCTTTGTGTAAAACACCAGAAGCTGCAGTCATCCATTGTACATCCCCTTCTCCAATAATACCGCCACCACCAGAACTATCATCATGTTGCACACGACCTTTGTATGCAATGGTTACGGTTTCAAAACCGCGATGCGGATGTACACCAACACCTTTTGGTTTATCGGTTGCTGGAAAGTTGAATTTGGAATTATAATCCAACATAATAAATGGATCCATACGTTGCATGGTCGATGTGCCAGGTATAAAATTGTGTACTCTAAATCCGTCACCAACAAAATGTGGTGTTCCTGGTCTTGTTACTTTTTCTATATTTTTAGTTTTCATAAGATGTGCTTTTATTTGATTACTGTAAAATTACAGCAAGTCTAAAAGGTGCACATTGACCTATGATAAGAAGTGAAATAAAAGTATGTAAAAGAAGACGACTTAGCGTTTAAAGTTTTCTGCCGCCAAAGCTTTACGGACGCGACTTAGGCTTTCTGGAGTAATGCCTAAATAGGAAGCAATCATCCATTGCGGTACCCGAAGTAGCATATCTGGATACATCGCGACAAATTCTAAATAGCGTATTCTTGCAGATGCTCCTAATAATAAACTGATGCGTTTGTACAAATGCCGAATATGGTTTTGGAGTAAGTTTTCGTTTTGTTTTCTAAAATTCGGATTTATTTTTGCTACGCGATTCACAAAATCTTCGTCTAACATAACAGTTAGCGTATCTTCAATGGCATCGATATAATAAGTAGAAGGTTCTTGAAAGAAGACGCTTCCCCGATCGCTAACAATCCAGTTTTCAGATGCAAATTGTAAGATGCTTTCTTTGCCTTCTTCATTTAAAGCATAAAAACGCAATACGCCTTGTTCTACAAAAAAGGAATGCGAACAGATTTCGCCTTGCTGTAAAAGGAAGTCGTTTTTAGAAACGTTCTTCGTTTTAATAAAAGGTGCTATTTGCGTGAATTCGGTTTCCGATAATCCGCATTTTTCTATGATATGTTTTTTGAAATTGGGTACCTCTATCATGGATATAAAGGTAAAAAAATAGTGGCTAAAATTTCATTTATTAGGCATTAATAGATAACGCTGTTGTTCTTTTTTTCCAGAAAGGACTTTCTTTCCAACGGCTTTCGGATGCATATTGCGTTTCTAGTTTTTCCATATAGCCTTGAAAAGCATTTTCAACTACATAACTATACGCTAGCATGGCATCTTCTTTATTTTTCAAAATACTCACAAGTGCATGTCCGCCATAATAACCAGAAGCTAGCGCAGAGGTGATTCCGTAAGAGGAAATAGGATCAAATGTATATGCAGCATCTCCTACTGCCATCCAACAATCGCCATAAATTTTGTCTAGTTTACTCGTTCCTGCTGGCATTATTTTTAGGTTTTCGAAATCCAGTAAAGCAAAGGCTAACAACTTGGAAATATGTATCGTATTTGCGAGTTCCCTTTCTATAAAAGCAGTAGCGTTTTTCTTTTCTGGTACGAAGTCACGATCGGTAAAAAATAGAAGTGTAATTTCGTTGTCCTTTTGTGGCGCAACGTACCACCAACCATTTGCTGTTGCTT
>JAGPUY010000168.1 GCA_018067265.1 Oceanihabitans sp.
CCAGAAGAAAATGTTTTAACCATTTTAGATATACTAGATAAACCAACAATACCGCCTAATGATAAAAATATCAATCATTTTAATGAACACAATGGCTTAGTCTATATTTCTTCCGATTACGGAATATCGGTATATGATTTAGAGCGTTTAGAATTTGGAGACACCTATTATATTGGGGATTTAGGAGGCCAAGTTGCTGTAGAACAAACCGTTGTTTATAATGATTTTATTTATGCGGCATGTTTAAATGGTAGAGGAATTAGAAAAGCACCGCTAAGTAGTCCTAATTTAATAGATTATAACGAATGGCAAAGTGTCGTTTCTGGAGATTTTGTGGTGATTGAATCGAATAACGATAACCTTTATGTTTGTCGAACTTGGCGTGCCTTTTATGAATTGGAAGGTAGTACGTTGACCCAGTTAATTAGGTATGATGACTTGCCATTAGATGTTAGAAGTATCAATGATTATTTAATTGTTACTACAAAAAACGATGTTTTTATTTATGATGGTGATTTTAACTTGGTAGCACAAGTGACTACTGGTGAAGCCTTAGATACCGAATTTACATCTGCAACAATAGATACAGAGTTCATTTATATAGGTACCAAAGATGGACTTATGAAAACACCACTATTAAATCCTGTAGAATTTGAAGCAATTGTGCCAAATGGACCACTTTTAAATAGTGCATTTTCTATAAAAGCATCTAATAATAACCTTTGGGCAACCTTTGGTGATTATAATTTTTATTATGTGCCTACGCCATATAAGCAGGAAGGTATTAGTCATTTAAAAGGAGAAGAATGGAGAAACATTCCTTTTGATAGTGTATTAACTGCTAGAAATTTAAATGCGATTGCGATAAATCCATTTGTAGAAAATAATGTATTTATAAGTTCTTTTCAAGATGGAATTCTTGAAGTAATGGATGATGTTCCAACTACTTTGTATGACCAAACAAATAGTGGTTTAGAGTCTTTAGTGGTGCCAGGTGCTCCAAGTGTGATTAGTATTAGGCAAGGTGCTGCCGATTTTGATAGAAACGGACTTTTATGGACTACAACCGCAAGAGTGCAGAGACCTTTAAAATCCTATGATCCTTCCACAGATCAATGGCAAAGCTATGATTTTTCGTCCTTAATTCAAGACGGATTAAATGATGAATGGGGTTATGGGGATTTGGTAATCGATAGCAATGGTACCAAATGGTTTGGAGGTTATACTTTCGGACTTATGGGATACAACGAAAATAACACTGGTGAAAAGCTAAACGCAATTTATACCGAAGAGCAAAATATGCCTTCTACATCTGTTACTGCACTAGCTGTCGATAATAGAAATCAAATCTGGTTTGGTACAAATAAAGGTTTAAGAGTATTGTATAATACCTCTTCCTTTTTTACAGAACCAGAACCTCTAGCAAGTGAAATTATTATTTTAGAAGATGGTGTGGCTGAAGAGCTCTTGTTTCAGCAATTTATTACAGATATTGAAGTAGATGGTTCTAATAATAAATGGGTATCTACGCTATCTTCAGGATTGTTTTATTTTTCCTCCGACGGACAAGAAACGATCTACCACTTTACGCAAAGCAACTCGCCATTACCAACAAACAGTATTATCGATTTATCGATAGACGATTCTAACGGAACCGTTTACGTAGCAACAGAAAATGGCTTAGTGTCTTTTAAAGCTGGAGGATCTGCTGCTTTAGAAGGTTTAGAAGATGCTTACGTGTATCCAAATCCGGTAAGGCCTACCTTTAACTTGGAGCAGGACAAAGTGAAAATTAAAGATATTTCAGAAAATGTAAATATTAAAATTACAGATATCGAAGGTAATTTAGTAGCAGAAGCAGAAACAAGAACCAATACCAGATATAAAGGCTATAATTTAGAAATAGATGGTGGTACTGCTTTTTGGAATGGTAAAAACCTTGCGAATAATACCGTAGCTTCTGGTGTTTATTTGATTATGCTTTCCGACTTAGATACTTTTGAAACTAAAGTTTTAAAATTAATGGTAGTGAGATAATGATCGCAAAAACCAACGCTATTGTTTTATCTAAAATAAAGTATGGTGAGAACGACTTAATTATCAAATGTTATACGAAAGAATTTGGTGTGGTATCTTTTCTGCAAAAAGGGATTCTAAAAGCTAAAAAAGGAAAAGTAAAAAAAGCATATTTTCAGTTACTTACACAATTACAACTAGAAATTACATACCAAGACAATAGATCGCTTCAATATATTAAAGAAGTAAAACCGCATGTCATTTATGCGACGCTACATAATGATATTTTAAAAAGTACCATCGTTATGTTTTTGGCGGAAGTATTATCTACTTCGTTACAAGAAGAAGAAGCAAACAAATCCCTGTATGAATACTTAGAAACCGCACTGCAATGGCTCGATATGCAAGGTAGTTGTGCTAATTTTCATTTATTATTTTTATTAAAACTAACCAAGCATCTTGGTTTTTACCCAGAACAAAGCATTCCGAATAGCCCATTTTTTAATTTAAAGGATGGCCGATTTCAAGAAAAACCGACCGATTTTTATAGTATTTCAGGCGAAAATTTAACACTTCTAAAACAGTTGCTAGGCACAATTTTTGATGACCTATCTGCAATCAAAATTAATGCAAAACAAAGACAGGCCTTTTTGGCTATGTTATTGCTGTATTTTGATTTACATTTGGGCAGTTTCAAAAAACCCAAATCGCTCGAAATTTTTAATCAATTATTTAGTCCCTAACATGAAGTATTTTAGTATTCTGTTTTTTTGCCTTTTTACAAGCCTTTTTACACAAGCACAACAAATAAAAGTTATTAATAAGGCGACAGGCGAAACCTTACCAAGTGTTGCTATATATAATGAAAGTAAAACGAAAAGTACCACCACAAATTTTGATGGTGAAGCGCATTTAGATGCCTTTGAAGCACAAGAACGGGTATACTTTCAACATCTTTCCTTTGAAGTATTTTCTATCGTGAAATCCAAAATAAAAGCTTCTAAAGTGGGACTTCATCCTAACGCTCAAGATCTGGAAGAAGTGGTAATATCTGCTTCCAAATTCAAACAAAGTAAACGAGATATTCCACAAAAAATAACCAATATAAGTGCCAAAAATATTCAATTTTCCAATCCGCAAACAAGTGCAGATTTATTAGAGCAATCTGGACAAGTGTATATCCAAAAAAGCCAATTAGGTGGAGGAAGCCCAATGATTAGAGGTTTTTCTACCAATAGATTACTGCTTACTGTAGACGGCGTACGTATGAATAACGCCATTTTTCGAGGTGGTAATCTTCAAAATGTAATATCTGTAGATCCGTTTAGTATTCAAAACACCGAAGTGACGCTAGGTGCTGGTTCTATTATTTAT
>JAGPUY010000184.1 GCA_018067265.1 Oceanihabitans sp.
ATATCTACATGGTTTTCTTTACAAGTGTTCTTTATGCCTTCAAAGGTTTGATGGAAATCGACGGTTTCATGAATAGTAATTCCTTTTAAAAAATCTTGACTTAAAATTTCTTCAAATTTACTATGTGCTAATTTCATGAAAAACATAGCTTCTGGGATATTGCCTACAGTCTCTCCTCCAAGTTCCGGTATTTGATTTAATGGTAAATCTAGCATGTGGAGTAAGTAGATTTCCCCGTTGTTTTTTCTGGCGAGCTGTGCGGCAACTTCAAGTGCGTAATTTGCTTGATCTGAAAAGTCTGTTGGTACAAGTATTTTTTTCATGTTATTTAAGGGTTTAGTTAAGAAGAATAGCTCCTTAAATTTAAGAAATTAAAATGACAATTCAAACCTTATTGCAAATCAAGATAAAAATTGTATATTTGCAGCGTTGAAACGAAAAAGAAAAGGATGAGGGGACGAAAAGTCCCCTCTTTTTATACCAAAAAATGTTTAAGAATACAGTAAAAGACTTATTAGAAGCGGGCCTAGAAGAAAAGCCAAATCTATTCCTTATAGAATTTTCTATAGAAGCAGATAACACAATAAAGGTTATTTTGGATGGTGATGATGGTGTGACAGTAGAAGATTGCATCTTCATTAGTAGAGCTATAGATAACAATCTAGATAGAGAAGAAGTAGATTTTTCTTTAGAAGTAGCATCTGCAGGAGCAACCTCTCCATTGACACATAAACGTCAATATACTAAAAACATTGGTAGACTTTTAGAAGTTAAGACAAAAACAGAGAACATGGAAGGTACGCTAATAGAAGCGACTGAAAATGAAATCACTTTGCAGTGGAAAAGCAGAGAACCTAAACCAGTTGGTAAAGGTAAAGTGACCGTCCAAAAAGAGGCAGATATTGCCTACGAAAATATTGTAGAAGCAAAAGTTATGATTAAATTTTAATTTAAAGGAGTTATGGAAAATCTTGCATTAATTGATTCTTTTTCAGAGTTTAAAGACGATAAATTAATAGATCGTGTAACCTTAATGGCTATTCTAGAAGATGTTTTTAGAAATGCTTTAAAAAAGAAATTTGGAGATGATGATAATTTTGATATTATTATCAACCCAGACAAAGGGGATTTAGAAATTTGGAGAAACAGAATAGTAGTAGCAGATGGTGAAGTAGAAGAGCCAAATCAAGAAATCTCGTTAACAGAAGCACAAAAAATAGAGCCAGATTTTGAAGTTGGTGAAGATGTATCAGAAGAGGTTAAATTAATAGACCTAGGTCGTCGTTCCATATTAGCATTAAGACAAAACTTAATATCTAAAATTCACGAACACGATAACACGAATATATATAAGCAATTTCAAGAGTTAGTAGGTGAGATTTATACTGCAGAAGTACACCATATTCGTCACAGAGCGGTAATACTTTTAGATGATGAAGGAAACGAAATCATCTTGCCAAAAGACAAACAAATTCCTTCCGATTTTTTCCGTAAAGGAGATAACGTAAAAGGAATTATTGAAAGTGCCGAGTTAAAAGGGAATAAACCTTCAATAATAATGTCTAGAACTACACCAGTATTTTTAGAGAAATTATTTGAACAAGAAATTCCAGAAGTTTTTGATGGTTTAATTACGATTAAAAATGTAGTTCGTATTCCAGGTGAAAAAGCAAAAGTAGCCGTGGATTCTTATGACGACAGAATTGATCCTGTAGGAGCATGTGTAGGTATGAAAGGGTCTAGAATTCACGGGATTGTTCGTGAATTAGGAAACGAAAATATTGATGTAATTAATTACACAAGCAATTTACAGTTGTATATTACAAGAGCATTAAGTCCTGCTCGTGTAACATCGATTAAAATTGATGAAGAGAATAAAAGAGCAGAAGCAATTTTAAAACCAGAAGAAGTAAGTAAAGCTATTGGTCGTGGAGGACACAACATACGTTTAGCAGGAAAACTAACAGGTTATGAAATTGATGTATTTAGAGAAGGCGCTGAGGAAGATGTAGAATTACGTGAATTCTCAGATGAAATCGAAGGTTGGATTATTGAAGAGTTTAGCAAAGCTGGACTAGACACCGCAAAAAGTGTACTAGAACAAGAAGTTGCAGATTTAGTAAAACGTACCGATTTAGAAGAAGAAACAATAAACGAAGTGGTTAGAATTCTTAAGGCAGAATTCGAAGACTAACATATTTTTAGGTTATATTACATTACAAGCAATTTATGGCTGGAACAGTAAGATTAAATAAAGTATTACGCGAGCTTAACATCTCTATCGATCGTGCAGTAGATTTTCTAGAATCTAAAAGCATCGAAATAGAGAAGCGTCCTACTACAAAAATTTCAGAAGAAGTTTATCAAATTCTTTCAAATGAATTTCAAACAGATGCTACCAAAAGGATGGCGTCTCAAGAAGTTAGTGAAGCAAAGCTTAAAGAAAAAGAAGCTTTACGTCAACAACGTGAGAAAGAACAGGAAGAAAAACAAAAAGCTGAAGCCAAAAGAGAAGAAGCCAAACAACAAGAAATTGTGAAGGCTAAATCTACTCTGTCTGGTCCGAAACAAGTTGGTAAAATAGATTTAGATCCAAAAGCTAAAAAAGCGAAAGAGGAACCAAAACCTAAAACCGAAGAAGTTAAGCAAGAAAAACCGGTTAAAGAAGAAGTAGCTCCTGTAGTACCTAAAGAAGTGGAGAAACCTCAAGAAGTTAAAAAGCCTGAGGTAGTACCACCTACTAAAATAGAGAAACCGGAAACACCAGTTCAGGTGGAAAAAACGGAAAAACCTGTACAAGTAGAAAAGGTAGAAGAAACTAAAAAAGTAGAGAAGGTTGAAAAAGTTGTAAAAACGGAAAAACCAGCAGTTACTAAAAAAGAAGAAACGACCAATACAGAAGAGCAACCAAACAAAGAAGAAAAGGTTGAAACCAAATATCAAAAACTTACAGGTCCAAAAATTGCAGGTACTAAAATTGATTTAAGCCAATTTAATAAGCCTAAAAAGAAAAAAGAAGATCCTAAGAAAGACGATAAGTCTTCAGATAATAAACGTAAACGTCGTAGAATTTCTAAACCAGGAGATAATAGACCAGGTGGAAATACTGGTGGCGGAAACAGTAGATTTAAAGGGAATAACAAACCTGGAGTAGGCAAAGGAAGAAGAACACCTATTGTAAAAGAAGAGCCTAGCGAAGAAGATGTTAAAAAACAAGTACGTGAAACCTTAGAAAAACTGCAAGGGAAATCTAGTAAAGGTAAAGGTGCTAAGTATAGAAGAGATAAAAGAGATCAACACAGAGAGCAAACTGAAATTGATCAACAAATAGAAGCAGCAGAAAACAAAATCTTAAAAGTAACAGAGTTTGTAACAGCAAACGAAGTTGCAACGATGATGGATGTTCAAGTTACGCAAATTATTTCGGCATGTATGTCACTTGGTTTAATGGTTACCATGAACCAACGTTTAGATGCAGAAACACTTTCTATTGTTGCAGATGAGTTTGGCTACCAAGTAGAATTCATTACAGCAGATCGTGAAGAATCTATAGAAGTAATTGCAGATAAGCCTGAAGATTTAAAACCACGTGCACCAATTGTAACGGTAATGGGTCATGTAGATCATGGTAAAACATCGCTTCTAGATTATATACGTAAAGAAAATGTAATCGCAGGAGAGTCTGGAGGAATTACACAGCACATTGGTGCATATGGAGTGACTTTAGATAACGGACAAAAAATTGCGTTTTTAGATACACCAGGTCACGAAGCCTTTACAGCGATGCGTGCACGTGGTGCACAAGTAACAGATATAGCAATTATTGTTGCAGCAGCAGATGATGATATCATGCCGCAAACGAAAGAAGCTATTTCGCATGCACAAGCTGCGGGAGTGCCAATAATTTTTGCAATTAATAAAATAGATAAGCCAGACGCTAATCCAGAAAAAATTAAAGAGAAATTAGCACAAATGAATCTTTTAGTTGAAGATTGGGGAGGTAAAATTCAATCCCATGATATTTCTGCTAAAGTAGGAACAGGTGTAAAAGAGTTATTAGAAAAAGTGCTTTTAGAGGCAGAGTTGTTAGAGTTAACAGCAAACCCAGACAAATTAGCGCAAGGTACAGTTGTGGAAGCGTTCTTAGATAAAGGACGTGGATATGTATCTACAATTTTAGTTCAAGAAGGAACATTGAAAATTGGTGATTATATGTTAGCGGGTAAACATAGTGGTAAAGTGAAAGCTATGTTTGATGAAAGAGGAAATAAAATGAAAGTAGCGGGGCCTTCTA
>JAGPUY010000117.1 GCA_018067265.1 Oceanihabitans sp.
TCAGGTTTCATGGCATTTTCAGAAGCATAATATTCCACAAGCTTGGAATTATAGCACAGGATCTGGTATTACCATTGGTCTAATAGATACTGGTGTTTCTGCTTCACAACCTTTATTGAATTCTTCGGGGATTAATGACGGATATTCTAATGGACGTTTTGTACAAAAATACGGTACGTTTATAGACTCTAATTGGTGGTGGTCCAGTAATTATGATGGTCCACATGATAAATGTGGGCATGGTACAGCTATGGCGTCTACAATGGCAGCACCTCGTAATGATAATGGTATGCCTGTAGGTGTAGCATACAATTCTAATTTAGTAGCGTATAGAGCAACAGAAGATGTGCTATTAAATGATTATCACGAACGTAAAGGTGTATCTGCAGCATTAACAGCTTTAGGAAATAGAAGTGATGTAAAAATAATCTCCATGTCCATTGGTTATTTATGGTCTATTGGAAATATTAAGGATGCAGTAAAATATGCCAATAGCAAAGGGAAATTAATTTTTGCAGCAGGAGGAACATCTACAAGTTTTACCAATGGTTATGGTGTTATTTTTCCAGCAACAATGAGTGAAACCGTTGCCGTAACAGGAGTAGACGATGGGCCAAATTATGAAAGATGTGAAGTGTGTCATAGTGGAAGCAAAATTGACTTTACCATAATTATGGAAGGGGATAATAATATTAGCAAAGCGCCTCCAGTTTTAGGTTTTTATAATGGAGATAGACGTTATACAGGCGGATCCTCTGTAGCGACAGCAACTACAGCTGGTATTGCGGCTTTAGTTTGGGCGCAACATCCAACTTGGTCAAAAACGCAAGTGCTTAATAAATTAAAACAGTCTGCAGAATTTTATCCTAATAAAAACAGTAGTTTCGGTTATGGTAATATAGATGCTTTACAAGCAGTACAGTAGTATTTGTTATAAGCAAAAACTAAGATTCTAAAATAAAAAGCCTCTTCCATTGGAAGAGGTTTTTGTTTTTTGTTTCAAGAGAGTTACAGTACAAATAAGTGCTATTTCCTTCTACTAATAGTCAATCCATCACGAATTGGCAACAACACCGTTTCAATTCTATCATCCTTTTTAAGAAGCGTATTAAAATCTAAAACAGCTTTAGTAGAAATATCTTTTTCATTTAGAGGTTCTACCACTTTTCCGTGCCATAATACGTTGTCGGAGAGTATAATTCCTCCAGGATTTAACTTGTCAATTATTAAATGAAAGTAGTTACTGTAATTCGGCTTGTCAGCATCAATAAAAACCAAATCATAGGTTTTATCTAAAGTAGGAAGTATATCGATCGCGCTTCCTAAATGTTGCTGTATTTGCGCTCCATAACCAGACTTGTCAAAATATTTTCGTTGAAAATCTAGCAACTCTTCATTAACATCAATCGTGTCAATGTTTCCTTCTTGTTGTAAACCTTCCGCTAAACATAAAGTTGCATACCCCGTAAAAGTACCAAGCTCTAAAATAGATTTCGGACGAATTAATTTTGAAAGCATACTCAATACACGTCCTTGATACGGACCACTAAGCATAATAGGTTGTAATATTTTTTGATACGTTTCACGTGTAAGTTGTTGCAATAATTCCGGTTCTTCTTGCGAATGTGCAACCACGTAGTCGTCTAATTTTTCTGGTAAAAAATACATTATCCTAAAATACGTTTTACTAGTTTGTCTTTAGCGTCTTGGTCATCACCACATAGCCATTGTATGACATTGTTTTCCCAAATATCGTCACGTTCGGTTTCTGTAATAATGTTTCTTTCTATGGCTAAATCTAAAATTTTACCAGGATACGAACTTTGTTTTTCACTTTCCATTTCTCCTAACGGATATGGATCATCTAATCCCATGATAACCTGTTTAGATCCTTGGTTTTTTAATAATAAATCCAATCCACCAGTATCATGAACTAAAGTATCAAAAAAGATGTTTTTATGTCCAACCGCTTTTCTCGGGTGACTTTTACCTTCAAATAAATCCGGTCTTCCATCAAAACCTTGAATACGTCGTCCTAAGTTTATTTGAGCTAATTGTCCGCCATGCGCAAAACAAGTTCGCATATTCGGATATTTATCTTGGTAGCCATTTAAAGTTAAAAAGTGGTAAGCATCTGCACATTGTGCAAGCATCCAAATTAAGTGAAAACGCCAAGAAGTATTTTCTAATTTTATAAACTTTTCCCCATCGTAAGGATGAATTTCAACTGCTAAATTATACTTGTTTGCCAATTCAAAAATTGGCTCATTTTCTTCATCAAAAATACAACGCCAAGTACCAATAGTATCCATGTAATGTGTTGGTAAACATAATAAGCGTAAACCTAATTCTTCTACACAACGTTCAATCTCCCAACAAGCACCTCGAACAAAACCAGGATGTACCACAAAACCACAAGTAAATTTACTTGGGTTTTCACGTTGTACTTTGGCGTTAAAATCATTCTGAAATTTTAGCGCTTGCTTCATTTCTTCCACACGCAAACCATTTCCATATAATTGCGATAAGTTTAAAACAACCGCATGGTCAATTTTAAAACGCTCCATCCAAGCTAGCTTTTCATCTAAAAAGAAACTAGAATCTGTGATTGGTCTGTTCCAATCTTTTTGAAGCATAAATTTTCGATCTTTATCTACCCAAAAAATCTCTTTGTCTTGCATAAACTGAGGTATTTCTTCAGGGTATGGCAATAAGTGTGAGTGACCGTTAATTCTAAGTTTACGTTTTTCCATAAGTTATATTATTGCAAGTCTTTAAACGTGGCAATCTTTGTCTTAAATTATTTATTCTATTCATTTTGTCTTGATACAAAACGAATCAAAAAATCAAATTGAAATGAGGAAATTCCTGCGGAACATTCATTTTCGGAATTACGTGCTTAAAGCTTCGCTTTGCAGCTTCATTCCTTCACTCATTATTTCTGCATTTCAATGTTCAATTTTACAAATTGATTTGGGACTGGCAATTAATCTAATGTTATTTTTAATCCCAATTTTTTTTTCTTTTTACTAATTATTCTTCTAGCTTGACCTTTTTTGGTGGTTCCATGATTTCACCACAATTTGGGCAAGTTCGTTTTTCTTTATCCCCATAATATTTGTCAAATATTTTAGGCATATCAGTTTCAATATTTTCGACTGTAAAATCTTCCTCATATAATTTGGTAGTACAGTTCTCGCAAAACCAAAGCAATGCATCCTGAACTCCTTTGTCTCTAGGATATTCAATGACTAATCCAACCGTATTTGCGCCGCGTTGCGGAGAATGCGGGACTTTTGGAGGTAGTAAAAATATTTCACCTTCTCTAATATGAATATCTTTTGGTGTGCCTTTATCAATTACTTTTAAGACCATATCTCCTTCAATTTGATGGAAAAATTCGGGTGTTTCATTATAATGATAATCCTTTCTGCTGTTTGGTCCACCAACAACCATAACAATAAAATCACCATCTTTCCACACCACTTTATTACCAACTGGTGGCTTTAAAAGATGTCTGTTTTCTTCAATCCAAGCTTTAAAATTTATAGGCGGAAATAATTTACTCATGGTTTTATATTTTGGGCGTTACTTTTGCTTATACCTACCAGGTTTTTAAAACCTTGCAGGATCACAAAAGTCAGGCTTTCAAGGCTCGCTCTCTGCGAGGAGCTCAAACAAACCTTTTAATCCTTAACGCAGATTCATCAATGCATTAAAATTAGGAATAAAAAACGAAATAAAGAATTATAAAGACTTCGTTCTTCCTCCATCTACCGGAAGATTAATTCCGTTAATATAAGCAGCACGTGCACTCGCTAGAAATGTAATAGCATCTGCTAATTCTTCAGGTTTTGCAAAACGTTTTGCTGGTACCGCACTTTTCATAGCATTTGCAGATTCTTCTTCTGTGTTGCCTGTTTTAGCCGACTTATTTTTAATAATCTCTGCCAAACGATCCGTTCCTGTTGCTCCCGGTAACACGTTGTTTACGGTAATACCAAACTGACCAAGCTCATTCGCTAAGGTTTTACTCCAATTGGCAACAGCGCCACGAATGGTATTGCTCACGCCAAGTCCGTCTAAAGGTTGCTTCACCGAAGTTGAAATGACATTTATAATTCTACCATAGCCTTCACTTTTCATAAACGGAACCACCGCTTGTGCCAATACATGATTACATTTTAAATGTTGTGTAAAAGCAGCTTCAAATTCTTCTAGGTCTGCAGAAAAAACAGGTCCGCCTTTTGGTCCGCCAGTATTATTTACCAATACATGAAACCCATGATTTTCTTTTACATAGGCTGCTACTTTTTCTTGTAACTCCTTCGGATTAGAAAAATCGGCCACAATATAATCGTGATTTCTATGCTGAGGTAACTCGGCTAACGTTGCTTTTAATTTGTCTTTGTTTCTAGCAATAAGGGTTACTTGTACGCCTTCTTCCGCTAAAGCCATTGCTGTTGCTTTTCCTATTCCTGCTGTGCTTCCGCAAACTAATGCGTATTTGTTGTTCAGTTGTAAATCCATATTTCTGTCATCCTGAACTTGATTCAGGATCTTTTTAATGTTAATTTAATTATTTTTTTAACCCTTCCGTCTTCCATTTCTTTTTTAGGAAATGGAACCCACCTTCCCTTGAAAAAAGGGAAGGTGTTTTGTGGTAAGGTTAATCTCGTTTCAATTTATGAGATTCCTGCCTTCGCAGGAATTTAGTATTTTATACAAACATTCTTAGCTTCGGTAAAAAAGCGTAAGGCTTCAAAACCACCTTCACGTCCAACTCCAGATGCTTTTACACCACCAAATGGCGTTCGTAAATCGCGCATCATCCACGTATTCACCCAAACTATTCCGGCTTGTAATTGGTTACTCATTTTCATGGTGCGTTTTAAGTTGTTCGTCCATAATGTTGCTGATAAACCATACTTTACTTTGTTAGCCATTAACAAGACTTCATCTTCGGTATTAAAAGGCATGATAGTAACTACTGGTCCGAAAATTTCTTCTTGATTCACACGACATTCATCGGTTGGGACTTCAATAACAGTTGGTTCTAAATAGTAACCATTTTCATAACCTTTTACAGTCACTTCTTTTCCGCCACAAAGCACTTTTCCGTTTTCTGTTTTAGCAATTTCTATATATTCTTTTACTTTTTCTAAATGGGCTTTAGAAACTAAAGCGCCAATATTTGTGGTTGCTTCCGATGGATGTCCGACTTTTAAAGCCTTTATTTTTTCGACAAAATCTTTCTTGAATTTTTCATAGATAGAAGCTTCTACAAAGATTCTGCTTCCGCATAAACAAATCTGACCTTGATTGGCAAAAGACGAACGGACTGTGGTGTCTAGCATATCGTCATAATCGCAATCTGCAAAAATGATATTTGGGTTTTTCCCACCTAATT
>JAGPUY010000189.1 GCA_018067265.1 Oceanihabitans sp.
CATACCAAAGCGCAAAAGTGTCATTATCTCCAATAGAGAAAAGAATGGCGTTTTCATCACAAGAATCGAGATACATTTTAGCCATTGCTTCTGCAGTATATTTTCCAGATCTATCATGATCATCCCAATTATTTGCAGCTAAAATCCCTGGGACTAAAATAAGGGAAACCAATGTAATTGCAGGAGCTAGCATTTTTGAAGGCGCATATTTTTTAAGCGCATCATAAATGGCGTAGACTCCAAATCCAATCCATAGGGCAAATACATAGAACGAACCAACTACAGAGTAATCTCGTTCGCGAGGTTCAAAAGGTCTTACGTTAGTATATACTTGAATGGCTATCCCTGTAAATAGGAAGAACACAAGCATGGTCCAAAATGTTTTTTTGTCTTTATTATATAAAAAGAATAAGCCAATTAATCCTAGAATTAACGGGAAGAAGTAATACGTATTTCTAGCTTTATTGTTTTTTACATCTCCGGGTAAATCTGTTTGCGACTGCCCTAAATGCCAGGAATCTATAAAGTTAATACCACTAATCCAGTTTCCGTGGTTGTCATATTCCCCTTGCATATCATCTTGTCTTCCGGTGAAATTCCACATAAAATAACGCCAATACATGTAGCCTAGTTGGTATTCGAACATGTACACAATATTACTCATTAAGGAAGGTTTTTCAATATCTAAATATTGTCCAAACTGTTTTAAGAAATTGTTGTAATCTTCATAATCTATTAGACCGTTCGATACATCCGATTTAAAATCACTGATGGTTTTTTTAAGTTCTGTTTCTTTAAAATATGCAGAAATTAATTCTCTATTTGAAGTGATAAAGTTTTCATATTCGCTTTCGGATATTCCTCCAGATTGATACCTTCCAATAATCTCAGAAATATTAGAACGTTGTTCGTGGTCTAAAGAGACTTGTGGTTTTAGTTTAAAATCTAAAATACCAGTAAACATTAAATAGTTTTCGGCATTTTCGGCACTCCACATTCTTGGTAGAATAGAAGCGTGCTCATGATTGTAGTTTTGCTTCGCGTTTTTATAATCGTTTACAACAACATATTCCCCTTTTACTAAATCTTTTTCATACTTAGGTTTATCGTCTATATACGGTTCAATTTCATCTAAACCAGAATATTGATCTGTAAATTGCGGCCCGTAAAACAAGTGTGTTTCAGGGTATTGCTCTAAGTTATAATATGCTAATAATTCTCTAGCACTAGAAGGATTGTTTTCATTAATAACAACATTTGCATTTGCACGAATAGGAAGCATGGTCCAAGAAGAAAAACCTATAACAATAAAGGTTAGGCAAAGTACAGCTGTGTTTAAGTGTACATAATTTTTCTTTCTGGTGTACTGTAATCCATAATAAATAAGTCCAACTAAAAGTATACCAGCAATGATGGATCCAGAATTAAAAGGAAGACCAATAGAATTCACAAAGAAAATTTCAAGAACACTAAAGAATCGTAAAATATTAGGCGCAAGAAGTTTAAATATAAAAAGTAGAATAGCAATAGTAACTGCGTTTGCTATTATAAAGTTCTTTATGGTAATTTCTTTATAGTTTTTAAAATAGTAGATTAATCCAATGGCAGGAATGGTAAGTAATCCCATGAAATGTACTCCAAAAGAAAGACCAATAACAAAGGCAATTAAAATAAGCCATCGATTTCCTCTAGGTTTATCCATGTCTTGTTCCCAACGCAATCCTAACCAAAACAGAATCGACATAATTAAAGTTGCCATGGCGTATACTTCTGTTTCTACAGCATTAAACCAAAAGGAATCTGTAAAAGTGAACGCTAAACTACCAACTAAGGCAGAACCTAAAATAGCTAGAGATTGATTTTCATTTAATTCCGAATCATTAGCGACTACTTTTTTAAGTAAAAGGCTAATAGTCCAGAACATGAATAATATGGTAAAAGCACTAGAGACGGCACTCATCATATTCATTAATAAACCAATTTGTGAAGGTTCTAAAGCAAATATGGAGAAAAAAGCACCAAGCATTTGAAAAAGAGGAGCTCCAGGTGGGTGACCTACTTGTAATTTGGAAGCAGTTAAAATATATTCACCAGCATCCCAAAAACTTACTGTCGGTTCTACAGTTAGGCTGTAAGTGATTAAAGCTATTAAAAAAGAAAACCAACCTAAAATGGTATTCCACTTTTTAAAATTGAATTGTGTCATGTATCTATCTAGTTAACTTGGCGAATTTAATAATAATTATGAAATGAGCATAGATTTTAAGGTTTTCATAACTAAAATAGGAAGAATAGAGGCTTGTTGCTAAGGTTGAAATATCTGATATACTGCGTTTTTGAAAAAAAGATTAAAATTTATGATTTTTTTCTTTAAAAAAGCTTGCGCAAATAAAACATTGTGTTAAATTTGCACTCTCGTTTGAGATATTGGCCCATGGTGTAACTGGCAACACGTCTGTTTTTGGTGCAGAAGAGTCTAGGTTCGAGCCCTAGTGGGCCAACATTAATTAAATCAATCCTTACTATTATTAGTAGGGATTTTTTTTGTTTTACAATGGGCTGTGTGTGTGAAGTTTATGGGAGCGTAACCGAAGTTAGCCTTAATGGGCTATCATAAAAGTCTTCCTGAGAAGTAAGACTTTTATGATTTCCATACTTTTGTAAATTATATTTTAAAGGTAATCACTGGTCTTTTTGCGTGATTTACAAGGTCTTCGCTAATACTTCCGTTAAAAAAGTGAGCAATGCCTTGTCTACCATGTGTACTAATACCAATTAAATCTGCGCCAATAATGTGCGAGAAGTTTAAAATTCCTTTTTCTACAGATTCATCATTAAAAATATTAATCTCATAATTGCTAAAATCAGAATCCTTAATAAAATCTAATATTCTTGCATTAGCTGTTGCTGTAGTGGTAAATTTATTTGGTGTGTTTACAAATAGCAAATGTATTTTAGAATGAAAAGCTTGGGCTAATTCTGTGGCTTGTTT
>JAGPUY010000191.1 GCA_018067265.1 Oceanihabitans sp.
TTAATCGTGAGTTTTACTTTTCCGTTAAAGGTATCTACCATCAAATCTCCTCCTAACATTGCCGTGTATAAATCTAAATCTGCAGTAGTGTACAGATTGTCTTTATCTCTTTTAAATTTGGAATGATTTTGAATAGAAAATTGAATGTACAAGTCGCCATTTGGTCCACCATTAACACCTTTACTGCCATGGCCTTTTATCTTAATGGTTTGTCCGTTTTCTACTCCAGCAGGAATAGTGATCCGTATGTTTTTATTATTTATAGTAAGTGTGCGCTTATGATCTTCATAAACATCCTGTAGTTCTAACTGAAGCTCTGCGTTAAAATCTTGACCTTTAAATCTCGATGTTCTTTGGCTTCGACTGGATGCTTGACCACCAAACATGTTACCAAAAATATCTTCAAAATCTTTTTCGCTATATGCTCCAGAGCCTCCTGCTTGTCCTTGATATGCTCTTTGCTGCTGTTGCTGCTGTTTTGCTTGTTCGTAGGCTTCCGAGTTTTGCCAATGCTCGCCATACTGATCGTACTTTTTACGATTTTCAGAATTACTCAATACTTCATTCGCCTCATTAATTTCTTTAAACTTTTTTTCCGCCTCTTTATCGTTTGGGTTTAAATCAGGATGATACTTACGCGCTAATTTTCTGTAGGCTTTTTTTATGTCTTTTTCAGAAGCTGTTTTAGATATTCCTAAAGCTTTATAATAATCTATAAATGCCATTTATTTTGATTTACGAGTTTCAATATGATGTTTTAACGTTTGCTTTAAAGTGTTTAAGTAATCTTGCAAAACGGTTGGGTTTATATCTGGGTGTTCCATCGAAGGAATCGTACTTGGGTCTTCCAATAGAAACGTATATAACTCTGGATAGTTAGTCTCCATATTATTAGTTAACTGTGTAATCTGCGTTAATAACTCCTGTTCTGTTTTCATACCTATACCTGTTTAATACCTGTAAAATTACTATTAAAGTTACAAGAATAATATGACTAAAATCAGTTTAAGCTGTTAATTATTAGCTAATTATTCTGCCATCTTCCATAGTGATAATGCGATCGGTACGATTGGCAAAATCTTCGTCGTGCGTTACAATTAGTAAGGATAAATTTTCTTCGACACTCAACTTTTTAAAAATATTAAATACATTATCTGCGTTGTGGCTGTCTAGATTTCCTGTTGGTTCATCGCCCATAATTATAGACGGATTATTTATAAGAGCTCTAGCAATTGCAACACGTTGCTTTTCACCTCCAGAAACTTGTGACGCTTTTTTATGTGCTAAATGTTCGATGTTTAAAATGCTTAATTTTTCAAGTGCATTTTTTTCAATTTCTTTTACGCTCTTTTCACCTAATTTTTTTGCAGGAAGCATCACATTTTCTAAAACGGTAAATTCGGAAAGCAAATAATGAAACTGAAATACAAAACCAATATGTTTATTTCTAACATAAGATAATTTGTTTCTGCTGTCTCCAGTAAGTAGGTCGTCGTTTAAATATAAATCGCCTTCGTAGTCCGAATCCATGGTAGACAGAATATACAATAAGGTAGATTTTCCACAACCCGATTTTCCCATAATGGAAACAAATTCGCCTTCATTAATTTTAAAATTAATGTCTTTTAATACATGAAAAAGCACAGGCTTTTTAAAGTATTTATTGATGTTTTTGGCTTCCAGTACTGTTTTCATAATTATTGCCCTCTTATTATTTTTACAGGATCTATTTTCTTCGCTTTTTGAGATGGCAAATAGCCTGCAAAAAAGGTGGAAATCATTGCGAATACAATTCCTATAATATAAAACCAACCATTAAAATTTATAGGATAGGTTTCTACGGTTGGCAATGCTTCCGTTTTAAACGGAATAGTGCTAATGATGTTAGTAAAAATTAATCCGATTAATAATCCTAAAACACCTCCAACAATCCCAATAATCATGGCTTGACTCATAAAGATATATTGCACATCTTTTCCGGAAAAACCAATAGCTTTTAGAATAGCGATGTCATTCATTTTTTCGTAAATAAGCATGTTTAAAATGTTGTAAATACCAAAACCAGCAACGATTAATAAGGTTACAGAAACAGCGTAAGTAATCAGGTTTCTAATGGTTGTACCCGTTTCAAACTGTGCATTTGCAGTATTTATATCTATTGCGGTTAAATGAAATTGTTGTTCTATTTTTTTAGATAATGGCAAGGCTTTATCTATATCAAAAAGTTTTACATTAATATCTGTAATATAATTTTCTGCTTCACCTAAAATACGTTGCACGGTTTTAAGGTTTACAAAGCTTTGAATGGCATCAATATCTGCAACACCACTTTGGTAAATACCAACAATTCGCAATGGGAAAATATCGCCATTTATGGTGCTAATTTGTACTCTGTCGCCAACGTGCAATGACATTTTTTTTGCAATTCCAGAACCCAATAAAATACCATTATCGGTGTTTTTTAGTTTCTCTGGAGCGCCTTCAATAATATAATCTCTAAAGTTGAATAACCTTGCTTCTTCCACAGGTTGAATGCCAGTAATGTTACCAGCGATTTCAATAGATCCCGAAATGTAAAATATTTGCGTTTTTATTTGCGGAATAGCGCCTTTTACCTCTTCTTTTTCATTTAGAAAATGAATGATTGGTAAGGCATTGTGTATTTTTTTCTGACTTAATTTTGGTTTGATGGAATGCACTACATTAAAGCTATTTTTAAAAGCATCATAGACATCTACAGGTTGTTTTTTGGAAGGTTCAATCTCATTATAGATATGAATATGGGGTGTTTGATTTAAAATCAAATCGTCTAACATGGCATTTAAACCAGTCATAAAACTAACCAATGTGATATAAGCGCCAATACCAAAAGTAACACCTAAAGCCGCAATTGCAGTCTGCTTAAACTTAGTTAGCAAGTGCGTTTTTGCAATGTTTAATATGATGGTCCAGTTTACCATTATTCGGGTTTATAGATGTAGGTGTTTTTGGTGATTCCGCTTAAAACTTCTACAAATTCCATGTTTTCTAAACCAGTGGTAATAGATGTCAATCCGTCTTCTGTTTTTACTTGATGGTTGTTTATTAAGTAACTTCTTGGAATGGTTAAAATATTTTCTTTTTTAGAAATGACAATATTTGCTTCACCAGAAAGTCCTGGGTACAATACTTCTGGAGGATTTACAAAAACAGCTTCCACTTTAAAGGTTTGATTACGCGCATCCTTTTTAGGATATATTTTTGAGACTTTGCCTTGTAATACTTTACCTGTATAGGCATCCAGCGTTATTAATACATCTTGGTTTTTTATGATTTTTACAATATCTACTTCATCTACCAACATTTCAATAATAAAGGTAGAAGCACTTCCAATAGCCGCAACAGGTTCCATGGTATTAACCAATTCTCCAGATTCTTTATAGAGCGCATAAACTTTACCATGTATAGCACTTTTTACGGTAAAATCTTTTGTGCTAATAAGTGAGGTTTGGTAGTTGTTTTGTGCTTGCTTTACACTGGTGTTTAACTGGTTTTTAGTTTGATTATATTTGTTTTTAAGTACTGCTAAATTGTTTTGCGACAGTTGGTAGTTTAATTGTTTTGCGTCAAATTCGGCTTTAGATCCAATATTTTGTTTCCAAAGATTTTGTTGTCTGAAAAAGGTAATCGAATCGTTTTTATACTTCAGAATAGCAGCTTCCATTTCCTCTTTAATTCCAGATAAAATTGCAGCACTTCCGTTGTAATTTTCTTTCGCTAAATCTAAAGACAGTTTTGCATTTTGTGTATTTAAAATGGGCGTGTTGTTTATTATTTGAGCGATCGCTTCGTCTTTTTTAACGTTATCACCTTCTTCGACAATATTTTTATCTAAAATACCAGCAACAATGGCATAAGCTTGGTATAAGCTATCTGGTTGTATCGTGACAGATGTGTATACAGACTCGGTTAAATCTTGTTCTGTAGGAAGGATTTTGTCTTCCTTTTTAGAACAGGATAAAATAGAAAACAAGATTACGAGTATAAAATACGATTGGGTTCTATTCTTCATTCAAAAAAAGGATGTTTTACTCCTGAATTACTTTAATGGACCATTTTTTATTTTCATTTTGCACAGCATAGATATGATCCGAAATTTGTTTAGAATTGATTTTTGGAGGGTTTTTAATGGATCCATTATCTATAACAACATTTACGCCTTCTGTGGTTAAATAGTCTTTTACATTTCCGATAGTATCTATGGTTACTTCAAAATATTTGTAATACACTATGTTTTTGCCTAATGCTGTGTTTTTACCTGCGTTTTCCTTTGTTAATTTAAGTACTGTTGCTGTATTCTTCTCAAAATTTGTTGCATTTAAAAACTGAGGTTCAATAACCGTTTTTCCTTTTTTGTCGATGTATCCAAAATACCAATTGCCTTCTTTTTTTAATTGGATTAAGCATCTTTCATTTTTAAATATTGGATAGTTGCCATCATTGAATTCTGTAATAACTAAATCGTCTCTAAAGTCTATAACAATAACACCTTGTTTATTTATAAAAGCCCATTGGTTGTTTTTTTGAATAGCAGCTACGTCTTCATTAAATGTAGAAATATAGTCTATGTTTTCCATCGTTTGTGTAAATCCAAATATTGGAATTAGTAATACAGCGAATAGTAATATTGTTTTTTTCATGATTTTATTATTTATGATTATTTTAAAATTATATATCTGTCTTTTTTAATTCGATATCAAGCTTAGCAAGCAGTATCAATTCCGATTTGTTTTTTCCGGCAAAACTACTTGCAATAGCATTGGCAGTCTGTGCTATCAGTTGTTTAATCGGTTCTGTGAATAAATGGTTTTGTGCTTTTTTATAGTTTATAAAATCCGCGTAGCAGTTTTCTACGTCTAAATTGTTTTCACGATGCAGTACATCGAAAACAAATTCCATTTGGTATGCAGCATCAGAACCAAATGCATCCTCTAAATAATCTACTTCTAACCATTCTGATTTTACAATTTCTTTTAAGGTTTTAATCTCTAGAGGTGCAACATGGTTGTCTGCAGCAGCAATTGCGTAAAATAGTTTGCCTAAGTTTTGATAAAAATTTTGAGTTAATTTTTTTTTCTTTTTCATGCTACAAATATTTACTAGGATAAATCTAATTACTTGTTAGCGATTAAATTATGATATTAATCAGTTATTAGAATTAAATATGTATGGTTTAGCACATATAGTTTTGTATTTTTAAAGCAGCATTAAAACTTAGCATTATATATGTTTCAAATAGATCAAGAGATTTTTAACGTGCTTTTTCAAGCGGTTTCTGAAGGTGTAATTGTAGTCGACGAACAGCAGAATATTGTATTTACAAATGCTTCAACAGATAGCATGTTTGGTTATCAAAAAGGCGAACTTTTAAACCAAACTTTAAATGTCCTTATTCCAAAAAACTATCATGCAGGTCATGGAGCGCATTTTAATGGTTTCATGAAACACAAGGAGAGCAGACCAATGGGAAGAGGCCGTGATTTGTATGGTGCACATAAAGATGGAAGTAGTTTTCCTGTGGAGGCTGGATTAAATCCGTTTCAAATGGATGGACAAGGTTATATCATGGCTTTGGTAATTGATATTTCTGTGCGTAAGCAACAAGAAATAGAAATACAGCAGCTAAATGAAGA
>JAGPUY010000193.1 GCA_018067265.1 Oceanihabitans sp.
CCAGAAACACCAGTGACACCTATCATTTTCCCCAATGGAAATTTAACCGAAACATTTTTTAAGTTATTTCCGGTACAGCCTTTAAGCTCCATGAATTTACCGTTACCTTCTCTGCGCGTTTTAGGAACTTCAATTTGCTTGGTTCCATTAAGGTAATCTGCAGTAAGTGTATGGTGTTTTAAAACTTCTTCCGGAGTACCTTGGCTAATAATTTCACCACCATGTTTTCCTGCATGCGGACCAATATCAATCACGTGATCTGCACGTAAAATCATATCCTTATCGTGTTCCACAACAATTACAGAGTTACCAACATCTCGTAAAGCAACTAGAGAATTTATTAGTTTTTCATTATCGCGCTGATGTAAACCAATACTAGGTTCATCTAAAATATATAATACACCAACCAGTTGCGATCCAATTTGGGTCGCCAATCGAATACGTTGTGCTTCCCCACCAGAAAGGGTTTTAGAGCTTCGGTTTACAGAAAGATAATTTAAACCAACATCTAACAAAAACTGCAGTCTGTTTCTTATTTCTTTAATAATTTCTTCGGCAATTTTGAATTGTTTTTTGGAAAGACTTTTTGGTAATTCTTTAAACCATTCCGCTAAATCTACAATGTCTTTGTTTGCCAGTTCGGCAATATTTTGATCGTTTATTTTGAAATATAGAGATTCTTGACGTAAACGTGCGCCGTGGCATTCGCTACAATCTACTTTATCCATATATTCTTTTGCCCAACGTTTTAAGGAAGTAGAATCTGCATTTGCATATTGGTTTTCTATAAAGTTGGCAACCCCTTCAAAATCTATTTTGTAATCTCTTTTTATACCAAGTGTTTTGCTGTCTACCGTGAATTTTTCGTTTCCACCATACAAAATCATTTGTTTGGCTTCTTCAGGAATACTTTTATACGCATCGCTAATTTTAAAATTATAACGCTGTGCTATTAGTTCTAACTGTTTAAAAATCCAAGAGTTTTTTTCTGGTCCATGTGGCGCAAGCGCACCATTTTTAATGGAAAGCGAATCGTCTGGAATTATTTTACTTTCGTTTACTTGATACAGCGTTCCAATACCACTACACTTTGGACAAGCACCTTTTGGGGAATTAAATGAAAAGTTATTAGGTTCTGGATTTGGATAAGAAATTCCGGAACTAGGACACATCAAACTTCTACTGAAGAATCGTGTTTCGTTTGTATCTTGATCTAAAACCATTAACACATCATTACCATGATACATGGCAGTGTTTATAGTTTCGGATAAGCGTTTATCATTATCTACAGAAGCATCAATCTTTAGTCTATCGATTACAATTTCTATATCATGATTCTTGTATCTGTCCAGCTTCATGCCTTTTACAAGGTCTTTTATTTCGCCATCCGCCCTTACTTTTACAAAACCTTGTTTGGCAATTTGCTCAAATAATTCTCTGTAATGTCCTTTACGAGAACGAACTACGGGAGCAAGAATATTTATACGTTTTCCAGAAAAGCTCTCTATGATTAGCGATTTTATTTGTTCATCATTATAACTTACCATTTTTTCACCCGTATTATAACTGTACGCATCACTCGCTCTTGCGAAAAGCAAACGCATAAAATCATAAATTTCGGTAATGGTACCAACGGTGGATCGTGGCGATTTGCTGGTTGTTTTTTGCTCAATGGCAATTACTGGGGAAAGGCCGTCAATTTTATCGACATCCGGACGTTCTAAACCACCAAGAAACTGTCTTGCGTAGGCAGAGAACGTTTCAATATATCTACGTTGCCCTTCGGCATAAATAGTATCAAAAGCCAATGAGGATTTTCCACTACCGGACAATCCGGTAATAACCACTAGTTTTTCTCTAGGAATAGTAACGTCAATGTTCTTTAAATTATGAACACGAGCACCTTGAACTTCAATATTTTCTTCGAATTTGGACATAAATTTGCAAAGTTGCAAAGATACGATTTTTGTTATTATAATAGAAGGGAACCTTATGCTAAGAATTTATTAAATATTTGTTGCTGTTTTTTAATTTTTAAGGATTCCTATAAAAAAGGAAAGCTCCAAAACATAGGTTTTGGAGCTTTCTTTATCTGGTTAACTATTAATTATTCAATAATCAATTTCTTTGTAATTCTTTTGCCACCATCTATAACCGTCATTAAGTACATTCCTGAACTAACGCTGTTTAAAGAAATGGTTTCATTAAATCTAGATGTTGCATCATAGTTTTTGTTGTAAACTAATCTTCCTGACATATCATATACGGTAACATTTATGTTTTCTCCAGAATTAGAATCAAATGCTAAAGAGAAGTTTCCTTTATTCGGATTTGGATATAAAGCAAAGTTGCTTAATGCTAAACTTCCTGTGCCTAATGTTACATCTGTAGTTGTAGTACAAAGTTCCACAGACCATTCGTTTACAACTCCAGTGTCTCCATTAAAGAAATCAACAAAAACCAAATTCCACGTTCCAGAAGGGTTATTACCAATAAAGCCTGTCATTGGACTTGCTGGAGCGTAGGTTCCAACAGTTGGTGAAGCACACATTATTGCTGGTTCACCATCCTTAAATGTTATGTCTATATTACCATATTGTGCA
>JAGPUY010000198.1 GCA_018067265.1 Oceanihabitans sp.
TAGATTATACAAACAATGCAATTGCAAATGTGAGTGAGTGGACAAATAAAACGTCTATTGCATCACGACAATAACAGCATTTAAGAAAACATAAAAAAGCATCCTAATTAGGATGCTTTTTTTGTTTAGACTAATTCTGTAATTTATTCCACTGTCCAAGATGCTCCCCAAGAAGCATAATCTGTTCCTGTTCCGTTACCATCCCCAGAAATGAATTCTGCTTCTGTAAACGTTACTGTTGTATCGTTTTGTACTTTTTCTATAACGTCTATGAAAGTGATATCTGTAACACTTAAATCTCCACTTGAAACACCGATTCCTGTTGGACTATCTGCACCGTCTCCATCTAAATCAAAACCTTCTTCGAAACCTTGAATTAAAACGTTGTTGAATATTCCTTGAGTTCCAGCTCTTAAACGAATTGCTTCGTTACCAGTTGCAGAACCTAATCCTATAATAGTTAAGTTAGTCACTGTAGGCTTAGAAAAATAACCAGCAGCATTACTAAAGTCGGTGTTAAAACCATCTGCTTCAATACCTTTATCATGATCTACGCCATGCTTTACATACGCATTGGTAATTGTTCCTGTGTAACCTTCTGTCCAGTCAATAGAATCATCTTGAGCATTAACTACAGAAACATAACTAGCGTTTACTGTTCCTCCAAAAAATTCGATACCATCATCTTTACCTTCAAAAGCTTGAATGTATTCTACCGAAGTACCACTACCAACACCATAGAAAGAGAATCCGTTGTTTTCCGATTGCCCATCTGCAGCACCACCAGAATATTCTACACGTACATAACGTAAGCTTCCAGAATTATCTGTAGCATCTGTTCCTCCAAATGGTAAACTTGCAATTTCTGAAGTAGAAGTAGAAGTGCCAGTTACAGAGTTAATAGGCGCTTTTCCTAAAAGGATTAATCCTCCCCAATCTCCAGCACTTGGAGAAGAAGCGTCTGATGTCATTACAATAGGACTATCTGCAGTTCCATTCGCAATAATTTGAGCGCCTTGAGAAATAGCAATATATACGTTTGCTCCGGCTGCTAAAGCTTCAAGCGTCATACCAGAAGGAATGGTTAATGTGGTTCCTGCAGCCATAATTAAAGAACCGTTTACTTTGTAACAATTGTTTGCGTCTAAAGTTAAATCTTCTACATAGGTTCCAGAAAGAAAGATGCAATCATCACTTGGTGTTTCACCACCAGAATTGTTGTTTACGGTACTGTTGTCATTGATTACGATATCAGAAGTATCATCTGTAGTACAAGAGAAAAGCACTGTTATAATCGCTAATCCTAAAATTAAATAATTTTTCATTGTTTCAAGTTTAATTAAATTGGTATTTATTTTTATAGTTGTGTTTAAAATTTATATTTAAGTTGTACGCCTAGATCCATTCCTCTTTTATAGTCCGTAACCCCTTTACCATTTGCAGAGTTTACAGAAATGTTACCTAATGTTGTTTCTCTGTAATAATCGATGTTTGCGTTTAAAAGATTTTTTGCGCTTAGGTTTATTTCCAGCTTGTCATTTACTTTATTTTTCCAGATGAAGTCTAAAGTTGGAACGCCTTTTTCAATAACATTTCCTAATTGTCCAGAACCTAAAGCGTCTATTCTGTTAGAGAAATAAGAGAATACTAAGTTTGCTGTTGGTTTGTAGTTTCCAAAAGTTGGCGAATAATTAATATCTGCATTAAGTATTAATGGGGAAGCGCCTTGCAATGCTTCTTCACTTTCTGTAAAACTTACATCGTAAAATGCACCGTCAATATTCTCGTATAAATCTTGTGTGGTGTGCATGTACGTGGCGTTAAATCCAGCAGAAAGTTTGGTGTCTTCGTCTTCGTTTGTAATCAGGTTTTTTCTTATTTCAACTTCTAGACCATATACATTTGCTTTGTCTCCTGTTCTAAAATAACGTTGGGTACCAGTTGCATCTGCACCAACCACTAAGTTGACAGGATCTTTAATTTCTTTGGTGAAAGCGGCTACAGATAGTATTTCATTTTTGCTGAAAAACCATTCGTATTTTAAATCGATGTTTAATATTTTAGAATATCCTTTGTCTAATAAATCAGGATTACCACCAATTCTAGTAGAAATATCTTCGTAAACAAAAGGAGCAACTTCTTTGAATTCCGGAATAGAAACCGTCTGACTCGCAGAAAAACGAAGGTTCGCATCTTCCGTTAATGCATATTTTATATTTAAGGTAGGAAGTACAAAAGTTTCTTTAGAGGTTATTTCGCTATTTCCTAAGTTTCCTAAATTAATAACATTAAAAGCTATTTTTTGTTCAAAAGACTCTAAACGTACACCAGGAACAAATAGCCATTTTTCGCCAGATTTAATTTCGGCATCTACATAACCAGCATAAACATTAAGATTTCCGGTGTATGTGTTTTCATATAATCCAGGTCGGTTTACATTAGATACGTTAGGGATTGGGTTAATTACCTGTATTTCGTAAATACCATCATCGCCATCGTTTAGGTTTAAATTATCTAGCGTGAATACACTATCCAAATTATTTACATCGGTAATGCCATAGCCAGAGTCTAAAATATCATAACCATAACGAATGTTGTTAAACGTTCTCTCTTTACTTCTTCCGTTATATCCTACGTTGATTTTTACATTATCATTGGCATTGTATGCTAGGTTGATTCTTCCGTTGTATTCGTTATCTTCAATGTTTTGAAAATAACGTTGGTTATCAAAAACCACATTGCTGTAAAATGCTGGGTTGGTATTAATATCATTGTCTAATGCTAAATGATAGTTTTCTACACTTACCCGTTTTCTATCTGGTTGCTTAGAAAACACGTAGTTATAGCCAAATCCCCAATCCACATCTAATTTGCCTGAAGTATGTTCTCCTAATAATTGGTTCACGTACATTTGTGTTTGGTCAAACTGTACATTCATTTGGTAAAAACCTTCGTCTGTGTTTAGAATAGCGTCCCGACTTCTACCTTTTCCGTCTATACCAAAATAGCCAACTTTATCTGATGAGTTATTAATAAATAAGGAGTTGTATTTAATACTATTGTCGCTATCTATTTTATAATTAATAGATGCCATTGCGGTTGTAGTTGTGCCATATTCGTATTCTTCGGCATTATCTATAAACGCTTTCTTTTCTGTTAATGTGTAATCTACTGCAGAACCTTTTCTGT
>JAGPUY010000206.1 GCA_018067265.1 Oceanihabitans sp.
ACTTCATCATGGCTTAGCGGCAACATAAAATTTTCTGTAAACGCATAGGTCATGCTAAACGTTAAATCGTTTTGGTGATGTTTTCGATACGCAGGATCTTTTGCAAAGTAATCTAAGGTGTCGTGCATCCACCCCATCATCCATTTCATACCAAATCCTAAACCACCTAAAAAAACAGGTTTAGAGACTCCTGGAAAGGACGTAGATTCTTCAGCTATTGCTTGCACATCTGGAAACGTGCCGTAAACAGCTTCGTTTAACTCTTTCATAAATGCAATGGCATCTAGATTTTCTCTTCCGCTATGTTCATTAGGTTCCCACTCGCCTTCTTCTCTAGAGTAATCTAAAAACAGCATCGATGCTACTGCGTCTACACGTAAACCGTCGGCATGATATTGGTCTAACCAAAATAACGCATTACTTATTAAAAAAGACTTTACTTCATTTCGTCCGTAATTAAAGATTAAACTCTTCCAGTCTTGATGATATCCTTTTCTTTTATCTGGATGCTCGTATAAACAAGAACCATCAAAGAAACCAAGTCCGTGTGCATCTTCCGGGAAATGTGAAGGCACCCAATCTAATAGAATTCCTATATCGTTTTGGTGTAATTTATCTACTAGAAGTTTAAATTCTTCGGGGTAACCAAACCGTGAAGTTGGCGCAAAATAGCCCGTTACTTGATATCCCCAACTTGGATCGTAGGGAAATTCCATAATAGGCATTAACTCTACGTGTGTAAAGTTCATTTCCTTTACATAGTCTACCAATTGATCTGCCAACTCTACATAAGAGAGAAAACGATTCTCTTCTATTTGTTTTTTCCAAGAACCTAAATGCACTTCGTACACAGAAAAAGGTGCGTCTAATGCATTCTTCTTTTTTCTAGATTTCATCCATTTGGTATCTTTCCAACTGTAGGCATCTTCCCAAACTATAGAAGCTGTTTTTGGGTTGTGTTCAAAACGTCTAGCGTAAGGATCTGCTTTTTCCGTTTTTATACCATTATTTGTACTTTCAATTTTATATTTATAAGTGGTTCCTTTACCAATACTTGGTATAAAACCTTCCCAAATACCACTTCCGTCCCAACGTACATTTAAGAGATGTTCTCCTTCTTTCCAGTAATTGAAATCGCCAATTACCGAAACTTGTTTTGCACTAGGAGCCCAAACCGCAAAATAGGTTCCTTCTACGCCATCTACTGTAATAATGTGTGATCCAAACTTCTCGTAAAGTTTGTAATGTTTACCAGATTTAAATAAATCAATATCAAAATCTGTAAATAAGCTATGTACTATTACTTTAGACATATATTGTTTTTTGGGTAGGTTTAAAATGTACTAGTTAATTATAGTTCCTTTTGGTATGGTTGCTCCTTTTTTCACCACTACAATTCCGTCTTTTACAAGGTATGTCTCTGTTTCCACATCTTTTAAATGCAAACCGCCTTCAATTTTAACATCGTCACCAATTCTACAATTTTTATCTATAATACAGTTGTTTATATAACATCTATCGCCAATACCTAGAATATTTTCAATCTTATTTTTCTCAATCTCTTTTAAAGATTCATAGCTATCATTACCCATCATATAGGTATTTAAAATAACAGATTCTTTACCAATTCTAGAGCGAATACCAATCACACTTCTTTCAATTTTAGCGGCATGAACAATACAACCATCTGCTATCACTGTTTTATTTAATAAGGTTCCAGAAATTTTAGAAGTTGGTAATATTCTTGCTCTAGTATATACTCTATCTTCGGCATATAAATTAAATTTAGGGATATCATCTGTTAAGCCTAAATTCGCATCAAAGAAAGATTCTATGGTTCCAATATCGGTCCAATAGCCTTCATATTGGTAACTTACTGTTTTATGATTATGAATAGATTGTGGTATAATTTCTTTACCAAAATCGTTAGTATCTGGGTTTTCCATTAGTTTCACTAATAGGTCTCTATTAAAAATATAGATCCCCATAGAAGCAAGATAATTTCTACCTTCCGATTTCATTTCATCACTTACATCGGATGTCCATTCTGGTAACAAATCGGCATCTGGTTTTTCAATAAATGAAGTAATCGTATTTTCCTCATCCGTTTTTAAAATACCAAATCCAGTTGCTTCTTTGGCAGTCACTGGATAAGTTGCAATAGTTATTTCGGCATTACTTTCTTTATGCTTATCAATCATCTCTTGCAAATCCATATTATATAATTGATCTCCAGAAAGGATTAACGCATATTCAAAATCATGACTTAAAAAGTGGTGCATACTTTGTCTTACAGCATCTGCAGTACCTTGAAACCAACTATCACTTTGCATGGTTTGTTCTGCTGCTAAAACATCTACAAAAGCATGACTAAAAAAACTAAAGTGATACGTGTTTTTTATGTGTTTATTTAAAGACGCCGAGTTAAACTGCGTTAACACATATATTCTTTTAAGGTTAGAGTTAATACAATTAGAAATAGGGATATCTACCAACCTGTATTTACCAGCAATTGGCACTGCAGGTTTAGATCTTGCCTGCGTTAAAGGGTATAGTCTAGAGCCTTGTCCTCCACCTAAAATAATAGATAACACTTTATTATTAATCATAATTTTTTAGTTTATTGATTTATATAACTTAATATATTCGGAAGCCGATGCATCCCACGAATGATCGATTTTCATAATATATTTTCTTATTTGTTTAAATTTATCTTGATCTTTATAAAGCGCAATAGCTCTTTGTATAGCGTGCTCTATTTCTGTAACGGTTACTTCATCATGGCAAATACCAAAACCGTTTTTATCCTCCATATCTACAACCGTATCTTTTAAACCGCCTGTACTTCTAACTATAGGAATGGTTCCATACCTTAAAGAGTACATCTGGTTTAAACCACATGGTTCTACTCTAGATGGCATTAATAAAAAATCTGATCCTCCATATATGATATGCGATAGCTTTTCATCATAACCAATAAAAGCATCATAGTTACCTATGTGTTCTTCCTTTAATGCCTTTAATTCTTCTTCCACTTCTTTATTTCCTGATCCCAAAAGCAAAATAGAGCAATTCTTTTCTTTTAAAATAGTTTGAAATACCTCTGGAAGTAAATCTGATCCTTTTTCATATACCAATCTACCTATAAAAGCAAATAGTGGTTTACTTTTATCTAAGTTGAAAGTCTCGCACAACCAGTTTTTGTTTTTATCTCTTCCTAAATTTACATTTTTTTCTGAAAAATTATGGATTAAGTAATCATCTTTTTCTGGATTCCAAACTTGGGCATCGATTCCGTTTAAAATACCAATACATTTATCGCTTTC
>JAGPUY010000215.1 GCA_018067265.1 Oceanihabitans sp.
TTTTGACGGCACAAACCTCATGCAGCAACTTTTAGAAAACGAAGGTGTTATGGTTGTTGAAAACCAAATTCAAAACTTTGAAAGCTTGTTCTGGGATCCTGCAAAGGAGTTGATCTAGTCTTCAAAATACATTCTATTGAATTTCTTTAACCATTATTTCCAATTTTGTATAGAATTTACAAAGAATAGCAAATCCTTGATTAATAGCTTCTTCTAATAATATCACAAAAAACTTACAGCTGCAATCTTCCGTCTTACGGCATTATTAATTATATTTGCTGTTTAGAATAAATCTTAATAGAATTTGAAAGTTTTGGCTACATTATTAGACTCTATTTTCAATAGATATAAAATATGAAAATCAACAAACAAGACATATTAAAAGCATTAGAAACCATTTCTGCTCCTGGCGAAGGAAAAAACATGGTAGAAAGTGGTGCCGTTACCAACGTAATAACTTTTGGCGATGAGGTTGTTGTAGATATTACAATTACAAACCCAAGCTTACAAGCAAAAAAGAAAACCGAAGTAGAAATACTACAGACGATTCATAGATTAGTTTATGAAAAAGCAAAGATAACTGTCAATATCAAAGTAGAAGCACCAACAAAATCGGCTCCGAATGTAATTAAAGGAAAATCGATTCCTGGAATTCAAAACATAGTAGCAGTAGCTTCCGGAAAAGGAGGTGTTGGTAAATCAACAGTTACCGCAAACCTTGCCGTTACTTTGGCTAAAATGGGGTTTAAAGTAGGAATCTTAGATGCCGATATTTATGGGCCTTCTATTCCAATTATGTTTGATGTAGTAAACGAAAAACCGTTAGCTGTAAATATAGACGGAAAGTCTAAAATGAAACCTGTAGAAAATTACGGCGTTAAAATTCTGTCGATTGGCTTTTTTACAAAACCAGATCAAGCAGTAGTTTGGCGTGGACCAATGGCATCAAAAGCATTAAACCAAATGATTTTTGATGCCGCTTGGGGAGAATTAGATTTTTTACTTTTAGATTTACCTCCGGGAACAGGAGATATTCACCTAAGTATCATGCAATCTTTACCAATAACAGGAGCTGTTATCGTAAGTACACCCCAAAACGTAGCTTTAGCAGATGCTAAAAAAGGAGTAGCAATGTTTCAACAAGAAAGCATTAACGTTCCAGTTTTAGGAATAATTGAAAATATGGCTTACTTTACACCAGAAGAATTGCCAGAAAATAAATACTATATCTTTGGTAAACAAGGCGCAAAAAACCTTGCCGAAGATTTACAAGTACCGTTTTTAGGAGAGTTGCCTTTAGTACAAAGTATTCGTGAAGCAGGAGACATTGGACATCCCGCAGCACTGCAAACAGCAACAGCATTAGAGCAAGCATTCGAAAAAATAACGCAGAACGTTGTGCAAGAAGTGGTACGAAGAAATGATGATTTACCACCAACCGAAGCAATTAAAATAACAACAATGGCTGGATGTTCAGCGGTAAAAAAATAGTAAATGACTACAGAAGAACTAAGATTAAATATAGAGAAAGCCTTAGATGAAATTCGTCCCTTTTTACAAAGTGATGGAGGCGATATCTCCTTACTGTCTATTGAAGATGATAAAGTGGTAAAGGTGCAGTTAGAAGGTGCTTGTGTTGGTTGTAGTGTAAATCAAATGACCCTAAAATCAGGTGTAGAAATGACCATTAAAAAGTATGCACCGCAAATAGAGCAGGTTATTAATATAGAAGCTTAGTTGGGCGTGACCGCAAGGGTCAGGCTTTCACTACTCGCTCTCTGCGAGGAGCTCAAACAATTAGCCTGCGTTGAGCGTAGTCGAAACGTTCAATCCTTCACGCAAACTGATAAAAGTCATGAAATTTGGCAACTAAAAACGAGTACTTTGCAAAAACAAAGTTGAATAATAATATATAATGTATACACCTGTGAGGTTTTTAAAACCGCACAGGTTTATACGTATTAAAGAGATACCTACTTTCGTGGGCATTTGTATGATTAAAACAGATATACTTATAATAGGAGCAGGACCAACAGGATTGTTCGCAGTTTTTGAAGCAGGATTATTAAAATTAAAATGCCATCTAATAGATGCATTACCGCAACAAGGCGGACAATGCTCAGAGCTATATCCTAAAAAGCCTATTTATGATATTCCAGCATATCCAGAAATTCTTGCTGGCGATTTAACACATAAATTAATGGAACAATGCAAACAGTTCGAACCAGGATTTACACTTGGTGAACGTGCAGAAACCATAGAAAAACAAGAAGATGGTAGCTTTATTGTTACCACCAATAAAGGAACAAAACACCAAGCACCAGTAGTCGCAATTGCTGGTGGATTAGGAAGCTTTGAACCTAGAAAACCATTAATACATAACATTGCACATTTTGAAGATAAAGGTGTGGAGTATATGATTAAAGAACCAGAATTTTATAGAAATAAGAAAGTAGTTATTGCTGGTGGTGGAGATTCGGCGCTAGATTGGAGTATCTTTTTAAGTGATATTGCAAGCTCAGTAACTTTAATACATAGAAGAAGCGAGTTTCGCGGACATCTAGATTCTGTAGAAAAAGTACAAGAACTTAAAAATGCAGGAAAAATAGATCTAATTACACCAGCAGAAGTAATTGGCATTTTAGGCGATAAAAAACTAACAGGAATAGTTGTTAAACAAGCAGAAAATATAGAAAAAGAGTTTGAGTTGGAATGTGATCATTTTATTCCGCTTTTCGGACTCTCACCAAAACTAGGACCCATTGCAAATTGGGGATTAGAAATAGAAAAAAATGCCATTAAAGTAAATAATGCATTAGATTATCAAACAAACATACCAGGAATCTACGCTATTGGAGACGTAAATACCTATCCAGGAAAACTAAAACTAATTCTTTGTGGTTTTCATGAAGCAACATTAATGTGTCAATCGGCATACCAGATAATCAATCCAGGAAAAAGATATGTGTTAAAATACACGACCGTTGCGGGAGTAGATGGATTTGATGGAACGCGTAAAGAATCACCAAAAGCAGTTGTAAAGAAAATTGAATAATTTAAATCGAAATGCTAGTGTCACCTGGAGCGCAGTCGAAAGGTCTGAAAAGAAGGCGTTAAATTCGATATAATTAAAAGGTGACCTCAAGTTTAGTATAGAGGTTAGATAATATTAAGCTTAAAAAAAAGATTCCCGCTTTCGCGGAAACTAAAGATGGAACAAGATATAAACATAAAAATAACAGATAGAGATGGTGTAACACATGAAGTGCTAGCGCCAACAGATATGGCTATGAATCTTATGGAAGTAGTGCGTTCTTACGAGCTTGCTCCAGAAGGAACCATTGGTATTTGTGGTGGTATGGCAATGTGTGCATCTTGTCAATGTTATGTTTTAAGCGAAACCGAATTACCAGAAATGCAAGACGACGAAGAAGCTATGTTAAGTGAAGCCTTTGACGTTAAAGATAATTCGCGTTTAGGTTGTCAAATTCAAATGACTCCAGCAATGGAAGGTTTAGAGGTGGAGTTAGCACCAGAATCTTAAATAAATTCCTGCGAAGGCAGGAATCTCATAAACGAACAGCTTAACATTTTGTTTTTATTGGACTCATAAACTACTCTAAAGTTTTGCCACTTTTTCAAATTCCCTTGTTAAAAATACTTGGGATCCTTGGTTACTATGTTCTTTAGGTATAGCAATTTCTAAATCGCATCTTACGCGATCTGCTTCCAATGTGTTTTTAATTTAGTTTGTGGAATTTTGAGAAATTTCTAATAGGATATCGAATTTCAATGGTACTCTTTTTTAATCTAACGATTTTCTATTCCTAAGATTCCTGCCTTCGCAGGAATGCTATTCCGTTTTATAATCTATCAGTTTTCTAGGGCCTTCTAATAATACACGGACAATTTTTAATGTACCATCATCACTTGTGGCAATCTGCCATTTAATCAGTGAAATTGCGCCGTTTTCAATTTCAATTCCTGTAATACTTCTTGGGTGTACACAACTACCATCATTAAAAAAAGCAATATCTCCAGGCTCTGGAAAGCGTGGTCTATGCGTATGACCAACCACAGTAATTAAATTGTTATTTTCTGTAATCCATTTTTTAGTTCTTCGTTCTACTTTAATAAGCTCTTTGTAGTTTTTTGCAGGACTTGTAGGATCTGCAATTCCCATAACATTTAATGGTTTCCATAAAACTCGGACTAAAAATCTACTCCATTTCCAAAAGGTATAATTCCACCAATCTGCTTGATGCCCATGCGTTAAAAAAACTTCTTGCTGCGTTTCGGTATGTTTTAATATAATACCTTCATGATATTTAATGCCGCAAAATAATTCGACATCCTCACCAATTTTTTCATCAAAATAAGTAGATAGATTTTTTTCCACATACTTTGGGTCGCGATATACCATATCATGGTTTCCCCAAATCATATGTAAACGCTCTTGCTCATGAAATAACTTCATTAACAGATACACGTTTTTATGTGCTTCTAATATGGGGGTAAATGATAAGTTTTCCCAAAGTTCATCGCCATCCCCAATTTCGGCATAACTAAATCCTTCGGCATAATAATTTTTTAAAGCGTGAAAATAGATGTTTCTGTTATTCGCAAAATCATCTGCAAAACTAT
>JAGPUY010000218.1 GCA_018067265.1 Oceanihabitans sp.
TTGCGCTTCCGTTGGGAAGTAATTCGCCATTAACAACATACGGTAAACCTGCTCCTTCCGAAGCTTCTCGCGTTATCATGGAAACGGCCCATCAAATGAAAAAGAATCAAAAATTACATGTCGTTATTTTGGGTTCCGCTACAAATGTTGCTTCTGCTATTTTAGAAGACCCTTCCATAATCCCAAAATTAAAAGTCCATTATCTTGGTTTTTGGCACACTCCAGCTACCAATGTGTATACTAAAAAAGAATTCAACTCTGGAAATGACCCTATTGCTGTAGAAGTTTTGCTCAACACCAAATCGCTGGATCTTAACGTAATGACAGCGACAACCAGTCAGCATTTAACTTTCACAAAACAAGAAGTGGATCACCATTTAAAAAACAAAAAAGGCGTTGCCAGTTATTTAATAAACAGATGGGAAACGTATGATCGTTGGTGGACTAAAGAAGATCCTGAAAAGGAAAAATGGGTCATGTGGGATGTTGCAATTATAGAAGCTTTGGCGTACCCAGAATTGTCTACCATACAACCATTTGCAACGCCTCCTGAAAACACAAAGCGCAGCATTGGTATACATACGCATATAGATGTTCATGCAATGAAAGCTAATTTTTGGAATGCTTTAAAAAACTTATAATCGAATACGTTTATGTTTATTGATCAACAAACTCCTATAGAAGAAATTAAAGCCCTGTTACAAAAAATTGGTTTTTTTAATACTACAGAAGAATTCATAACGGAAGTAACTAAACCTGGTGAAGGTAATATGAATGTGGTATTACGTGTTACCACCAATTTACGTTCCTTTATTTTAAAACAATCTAGACCGTTTGTTCAAAAATATAAGGATATTGAAGCGCCTATAGCACGTATTGATGTAGAGTATCAATTTTACAGAACGATTGCTAACAATGCTTTACTGCGCAAACATTTTCCTGAAATTTTAAAATTTAATACCGAAAACCATTTACTAATTCTAGAAGATTTAGGCGCATGTGAAGACATGACGTATTTGTATAACGCTGGAACATTGGAAACAAAGCAACTGGAATTACTCGTTCAAATTGTTGCTAATATCCATAAAGCAAAAGCACCTAAAGACTATCCGAAAAACACAGATTTGCGCCTACTTAATTATCAGCATATTTTTGAACTTCCTTTTATGGAAAACAATGGTTTCTCATTAAATGAAATACAACCGGGATTAGAAAACCTTTCTATTCCTTACAAAAAAGACGTAGTACTGAAAGCAAAAATTAAGGAGATAGGAAGTAAATATCTATCCGACGGAACTACTTTAATACATGGGGACTTTTACCCTGGAAGTTGGATGTCAAAAAAAAACCATGTGTATATTATTGATCCGGAATTTAGTTTTTTAGGTTTTCCAGAGTTTGATCTTGGTGTACTTGCAGCACATGCTATTTTAATCGCTAAAAATAAAACAGCACTTTCGACTATAGTAAAGCAGTATCCTAATGCCATAGATTCTGAACTTTTATATCAAATAACTGGTATTGAAATCATGCGTCGATTAATTGGCTTAGCGCAACTGCCTATTTCCTTTTCGCTAAAAGAAAAAGAAAGCCTATTGCAATTGGCCTATCATTTGATAATGCGTTCCGATAGTAATACCACAGCAGATTAGACGCAAAACCTTCATTTAAATAAAACAAAAAAAGCACCGTCCTAAAACGGTGCTTTTCTTTATTTTATAATTTAAGCGATAGAAATCTTAAGGAGATTCTTCACTTTGCTTTGCCTACAAACGACTACAAAAAATTAGCTTTATACCAATTCACTTGAGATTCCACACCTTCTAACAAGGTGGTTTGCGGATTGTAATTTAATAACTTTCTAGCTTTATCAATATTTGCTTTGGTACGCAACTGATCTCCTACTCTCGCATCTACGTGATCAATCTTAATAGCCTTACCAATCACTTTTTCAACGGCTTCAATACCATCTTGCGTGGTATGTTCTACTTCGGTACCAAGATTAATGATTTCACCATTTACCTTATCTTCATTCGTAATAACACGAACCACACCGTCTACAATATCACCAACATAGGTAAAGCTTCGTAAATGGCTTCCACTACCTTCATATAAAGGGAAAGCAGTATCATTATACGCACAAGCAATAAGTTTAGTGTACATTTTCTCTGGTCTTTCACGTGGCCCTATTACAGAATACAAACGCAAAGAGCAAGATTTAAAAATATTTTCTCTACTTTTTTGAAGTACCAATTGCTCTGCTGCTAATTTAGTAACACCATAATGCGAAGCTGGTTTTACAGCAACAGATTCTGGGAAAGTAGCTTCTAATCCGTAAATAGAAGAAGTACCAATATTTACAAATAATTCTAAATGATTTAAGGTAAGTGCATAATCAATCAGGTTTTTAGTCGCAATAATATTGTTACTAAAATAATCTTCAAACGTCGATGTTTTAGATATTCCTGGTTGTGCGGCGTAATGAAAGATATAGTTGATGTCTTTTGGTAGAAGTTCCGCTAAATCGGTATCCCGCAAATCTTTATTTATGATAGTAATACCTTTAGCTGCAAGCGCTTTTTCATTTAGCCTTTTTAGCTCTAAACTATAATAAGGCGAAAAATTATCTACGCCTATAACTTCATGACCTAAGTCTTTTAAACGTTCTGCCGTATGCGAGCCAATAAAGCCTGAAGCTCCAGTTATTAAAATTTTCATGTGTTTATATCTATTATTTTTCTAAAGTCACATGCAGCATCCATTTCCTCTTTATTCTTATGTCAAGTTTTAGTTATGGATGTTACCTATAAAAGTATTATACTACAAAGAAACATATTTTTTTTTACAAAGAATTTCCATTGACAAAAAAAGAATACATTTGCAATATCAACCTTAGTTTGTATGAATTACCAATTTACCATCATTGTTCCTGTTTATAATGAAGAAGATAATCTATTTCGTGTAGAAAAAGAATTACTTGCCTACACTAAAATAGCGACAAAAGCGACAAAAATACTTTTTGTAAATGATGGTTCTAAGGACAAAAGCCAAGAGTTGATTGAAACTATTTGCAATCGAAACCCAGAATTTTCTTTTATTTCATTTAAGGAAAACAGAGGATTAAGTGCTGCAATTAAAGCTGGTTTTGATTATACCGAAACCGAACTAGTTGGTTATATAGACAGCGATTTACAAACTTCTCCTGAAGATTTCAACTTACTTTTAGAACATATTGGTACTTATGATTTAGTAACTGGTGTGCGTGAAAACAGAAAAGATAGTTTTGTAAAAAATATGTCTTCTACTATTGCTAACGGCATTAGAAGAAGTTTTACGCATGACGGCATGGACGATACTGGTTGTCCGCTAAAAGTTATAAAAACGGCATATGCAAAACGCATTCCTATGTTTAAAGGACTACACCGTTTTTTACCTGCCATGATTTTATTACAAGATGGTAAAATAATTCAAATCCCTGTGCAACACTTCCCAAGAATTGCTGGTCAGGCAAACTTTGGTGTATGGAATCGATTAGTTGGTCCACTTATGGATTGCTTTGCATACTTATGGATGAAGAAAAAATACATTAATTATAAAGTTGCAAAACAAAGTTAATGAGTACTTGGGTAATATATAGCATTGGATTTGCAGCGCAACTATTATTCTCTTCTAGATTAATTATACAGTGGATTACTAGTGAAAAACAAAAACGTGTAGCTACACCAACCTTATTTTGGACATTAAGTTTATTCGCTTCCTTTTTATTATTTATCTATGGGTATTTACGGGATGACTTTGCCATTATGCTTGGCCAAGGCCTTACCTATTTTATTTATATACGAAACTTACAATTACAAAACCAGTGGCAAAAATTTCCAAAAGTAATACGATGGTTTTTACTTTTAGTTCCCGTTTTTATTTCTATCTTTTATTTTAATAATAATACGATTGATGTAGAGCGTTTGTTTAAAAACGAAGCGATTCCTTTTTGGTTATTGGTATTAGGTATTGTTTCCCAGGTAGTATTTACCTTGCGTTTTGTGTTTCAATGGCTGTATTCTGAAAAACAAAAAGAATCCTCTTTACCCTTTGGTTTTTGGCTTTTAAGCCTAATAGGTTCCACCTTAATTTTAACCTATGCCATTATTAGAAAAGATCCTGTTCTATTTATAGGGCAGCTTTTTGGTGCCGTTATTTATAGTCGAAA